>DATKCC010000251.1:0-4126 GCA_035513375.1 Thermoanaerobaculia bacterium
GCCGCCGGTGAGCTGGAGGAGCATGTTGTGGACCGTGCCCTTGTAGGGGACCATGCCCTCGATCCCCTCGGGCACCAGCTTGGCGAGGGAGCCGGCCGATCCCTCGGCGCCCGCCGCCTCCGCCATGCCGCTGTCCTGGAAGTAGCGGTCGGCGCTCCCTTTGGCCATCGCCGAGAGCGAGCCCATTCCCCGGTAGGCCTTGTAGGAGCGGCCCTGGTAGAGGATCGTCTCCCCCGGGCTTTCCTCGGTGCCGGCGAAGAGCGAGCCGATCATCACCGCGTCGGCGCCGGCGGCGAGAGCCTTGGTGACGTCACCGGTGAACTTGACTCCGCCGTCGGCGATCACCGGCACGCCCGCCGCGTGGGCCACCCGGACGCACTCCCGGATCGCGGTGATCTGAGGGACGCCGGCGCCGGTCACCACCCGGGTGGTGCAGATCGACCCGGGCCCGATGCCGACCTTGACCGCGTCGGCGCCGCGCTCGACCAGAGCCCGGGCGCCCTCGGCGGTCGCGACGTTACCGACGATGAGCGGCGTGTCGGGGAAGCGCTCGCGGACGACCTCGGCCGCCCGGAGGACTCCCTTGCTGTGGGCATGGGAGGAGTCGAGGACCAGGACATCGGCCTGGGCCGCGACCAGCGCCGCCGCCCGCTCGAGGTAGTCGCCGGAGGCCCCGATCGCCGCTCCCACCCGGAGCCGCCCCAGATGGTCCTTTGACGCGTTGGGGAACTCGATCTGCTTCTGGATGTCCTTGACCGTGATCAGGCCCTTCAGGTTGCCCTCGCCGTCGACCACCAGGAGCTTCTCGATCCGGTGCTCGTGGAGCTTGGCCTTGGCATCCTCGAGAGTCGTCCCCTCGGGTACCGTAACCAGGTTCTCCTTGGTCATGAGGTCCCGGATCGGCTTGCCGAGGTCGGTCTCGAAACGCAGGTCCCGGTTGGTGAGGATCCCGACCAGGTGCCCCTGCTCGTCGGTCACCGGCACGCCCGAGATCCGGTAGCGGGCCATGACCTCGAGCGCCTCGCGGATCCGCTGGCTCGGGCGCATGGTCACGGGGTCGACGATCATCCCCGCTTCGCTGCGCTTGACCTTGTCCACCTCGCCGGCCTGGCGCTCGACCGGGAGGTTCTTGTGCAGGATGCCGATCCCCCCCTCCTGGGCGACGGAGATGGCGAGCCGCGCCTCGGTCACGGTATCCATGGCCGCCGAGACCAGGGGGATGCTCATCTCGATCCCGCGGCACAGGCGGGTCTCGAGCGACACCTGGGCGGGGTGCACTTCCGAGAGCCCGGGCAGGATCAGGACGTCGTCGTAGGTCAGCGCGAGCGGCAGGTCCTGGTCGGGCATGGACGGGATCTTATCCCGTAGCCACCTGCGGCGAGGCGCCGCAGCACTTCTTGTACTTCTTGCCCGAGCCGCACGGGCAGGGGTCGTTGCGGCCGATCTTGTCGCCCTTGCGCACCACGGTCGGGGGCGGCCCGGGGCGGTTGGGGGTCAGGCGGGTGGGCCCGCCGCTAACGGATCCCAGTGTGCCGGCGGCTCCGGCCGGGCCGGGGCGCACCATCCGGGCGGCCGAAGCTGCCCGGCGCTCCCGGTCCCGGCGCTGCTCGATCATCTGCTCCTGGCTGACCGGCTCGACCCGGAAGAGATTGCGGATCACGGTGTCCTCGACCCGTTCCTTCATCGCCTGGAAGAGCTCGAAGCTCTCCCGCTTGTACTCCTGGAGCGGGTCGCGCTGCCCATAACCACGCAGGCCGATCCCCTCCTTCAGGTGGTCGAGGGCGAGGAGGTGCTCCTTCCAGGCATGGTCGACGACGCGGAGCAGGAGGTCGCGCTCGACCGCCCGCATCAGCTCGTCGCCGAACTTCTCCTCTTTGGCCCGGTACTTGCCCTCGATCGACCGCCAGAGCTCCTCGCGGATCTCTTCGATGCCGAGCTCCTCGAGGTCGATCCCCAGCGTGTGGACGTCGATGTCGTAGTAGCCGAGGATGTCGGTCGCGAGCTCCGGGAGCTCCCAGTCCATCGGGTCGGCCTTCTCCGGGCAGCGCTCGTCGAGCGCGAAGTCGAGGACATCGCGGGCCACCCGGAGCACGTAGTCGCGGGTCGTCTCCTCGTCGCCCAGGGTGTCGCCCTCGAGTACGTCCCGGCGCAGCGCGTAGACCTCGGTGCGCTGCTTGTTCATCACGTCGTCGTACTCGAGAAGGTGCTTGCGGATGCCGAAGTTGCGCGCCTCGACCTGCTTCTGGGCCCGCTCGATGGCTTTGGTGACCATGCCGTGCTCGATCGGCTCGCCGCGCTCCATGCCGAGCCGGCCCATGATCCCCTGGATGCGGTCGGAGCCGAAGATCCGCATCAGGTCGTCCTCGAGCGACAGGAAGAAGCGCGACGACCCCGGGTCGCCCTGGCGCCCGGAGCGGCCCCGGAGCTGGTTGTCGATCCGCCGCGACTCGTGGCGCTCGGTGCCCAGGATGTGGACCCCGCCGGCGGCGAGCACCTCCTGGCGCTCGGCGCGGCAGAGCTCCTTGTAGCGGCGGCGGGACTCCTCGAAGGCCTCGGTCTCGGTCTCGGGGTCCGCCTCGGCGCGGGCCAGCCCCTCGGGGTTGCCGCCGAGCACGATGTCGGTGCCCCGGCCGGCCATGTTGGTGGCGATCGTCACCGCACCCTTGCGCCCGGCCTGGGCCACGATGTGCGATTCCTTCTCGTGGAACTTGGCGTTCAGGACGACGTGGGGGATGCGCTGGCCCTTCAAGCGCTTCGAGACCAGCTCGGAGCTCTCGATCGAGGCGGTGCCGACGAGTACCGGCTGGCCGCGCTCGTGGCAGTCCCGGATCTCCTCGGTCACCGCCTCCCACTTCTCCTCCGCGGTGCGGTAGACGAGGTCCGCGCGGTCCGTGCGGTCGACCGCCACGTTGGTCGGGACGACCGTCACGTCGAGCTTGTAGATCTGGTTGAACTCGGCGGCCTCGGTGTCGGCCGTGCCGGTCATCCCGGCGAGCTTGTCGTACATCCGGAAGTAGTTCTGGAAGGTGATCGTCGCGAGTGTCTGGTTCTCGCGCTCGATCTGGACCCCCTCCTTCGCCTCGACCGCCTGGTGGAGGCCGTCGGACCAGCGGCGCCCGCTCATCATGCGGCCGGTGAACTCGTCGACGATCACCACCTTGCCGTCCTTGATCAGGTAGTCGACGTCGCGCTTGAACAGGTTGTGGGCGCGCAGCGCCTGGTTGACCCCGTGGAGCAGGTCCATGTTGACCGGGTCGTAGAGGTTTTCGACCCCGAGGAGCTGCTCGACCTTGGCCACGCCCTCGTCGGTCAGGGCGGCCGACTTGGCCTTCTCGTCGACCAGGAACTCGCCGGTCGTGTACTTGGCGCCGTCCTCGTCCTCCTTCTCCTCACCTTGCACGAGCCGCGGGATGATCCGGTTGACCAGGAAGTACTTGTCGGTCGACTGCTCGGAGGGCCCGGAGATGATGAGCGGCGTCCGCGCCTCGTCGATGAGGATCGAGTCGACCTCGTCGACGATCGCGTAGCGGTGCCCGCGCTGGACCCGCTGGTCGAGGCTGAACTTCATGTTGTCGCGCAGGTAGTCGAAGCCGAATTCGTTGTTGGTGCCGTAGGTGATGTCGGCGGCGTAGGCGGCGCGGCGCTCGGCGTCGGGCATGTCGTGCTGGATGACGCCGACGGTCATGCCGAGGAAACGGTAGACCGCACCCATCCAGTCGGAGTCACGACGGGCGAGGTAGTCGTTGACCGTGACCAGGTGGGCGCCCTTGCCCTCGAGGGCGTTCAAGTACATCGGCATGGTGGCGACCAGGGTCTTGCCCTCCCCGGTCTTCATCTCGGCGATCGTCCCGCGGTGGAGGACGACGCCGCCGATCAGCTGGACGTCGTAGGGCCGCATCTCGGTCGTCCGGTGTGCGGCCTCCCGGACCACGGCGAAGGCCTCGGGGAGGAGATCGTCCAGGCTCTCGCCGGCGGCGACACGTTGCCGGAGCTCGTCGGTCTTGGCCCGGAGCTCGCTGTCCGAGCGGCGCTTCATCGCCGGCTCGAAGTCGTTGATCACCGCGACCAGGGGCAGGAGCTTCTTGATGTCGCGTTCGTGCTGGCTGCCGAAGACCTTCGCCAGGAG
>DATKCC010000252.1:0-3598 GCA_035513375.1 Thermoanaerobaculia bacterium
GGGCAGGCCGGGTAGCCGAAGCTGTAGCGCTTGCCGCGGTAGCGCGCCTGGAACAGGCGCCGCTCCGCGAGCTCCGGCGGGTCGGGGAAGCCCCAGAGGGCGCGGAGCCGGCGGTGGACGTGCTCGGCGGCGGCCTCGGCGGTCTCGAGGGCGAGGGCCGAGAAGGCGTGGCTCTTCAGGTACTCGCCCTGATGCTTCCAGGCCTCGGCCTTCTCCCGCACGCTTGCCCCCGGCACGGCTCCGGCTGGCGCGCCGAAGGTGGTCACGAAGAGCGCGACCGAGTCCCCGGGCAGGACGAGGTCGGCGAGGCAGAGGCGGTCGCCGCCCTGCTGCCTGGGGAAGGTCCAGCGGGCAGCGAGCTCGCCTTCCGGATCGTCGGGATCGAGCAGGACGATGTCGTCGCCCTCGGCGCGAGCGGGGAAGAAGCGCCAGACCGCCCGCGCGCCCAATCCGGTCCGCTCGCTCTCGGCGAGCGCCTCCACTTCGAGCTCCCTGACCACCTCCTCGAGCATGGCGAGCTTCGGGTCGCCGGCCTCCCGCAGGCGCTCGATCGAGCCCCTGAGCCCGAGATGCTTGGCGAAGAGCATCTGCGGGTTGACCAGCCCCCAGACCTCCCGGAGCGGGAGCACCTCCACGTGGCGCTCGAGATCGGGTGGAGGCGGCGGCTCGAGGTCGCGGCGGAGGGCCGGGGAAGGCCCCGCGGCAGCGGTTCGACCGGCGGCGTCTCCGGCCGCGGCGCCGCCGGGGGTATCGAGCGCGCGATCCCGCTCGGCCTCCTCCGCCACGCGGAGGGCGAGCTCCTCCCGGGCCTCGCCGTCGCACAGGCGCTCGACCAGGCCGAGCCCGGTCATGGCGTCGCCGGCGTAGGTGCAGAAGGCGCCGCCGTAGGCCGGGGCGATCTTGCGGTGGGTGAAACGACGGGTCAGCGCCGCACCGCCCACCAGGAGCGGCACGGCGAGCCCTTCGGCCGCGAGGTCGCCGGCGGTCAGGACCATCTGCTGGGCGCTTTTGACCAGCAGGCCCGAGAGGCCGAGGACGTCGGGGCGGTGCTCGCGGACCGCCTGGATCAGGATCTCACTCGGCACTTTGATCCCCAGGTTCACGACCTCGAAGCCGTTGTTCGAGAGGATGATGTCGACCAGGTTCTTGCCGATGTCGTGGACGTCGCCCTTGACGGTCGCGAGGATCACCTTGCCCCGCGAACGGCTCGCGGCCTTCGCCATGTGCGGCTCGAGCCAGGAGACCGCGCGCTTCATCACCTCGGCGCTCTGGAGCACCTCGGCGACGATGAGCTGGTTGTCGTTGAACAGGCGGCCGACCTCGGCCATGCCGGCCATCAGCGGGCCGTTGACGATGTCCAGCGGGTCCGGCCAGCGGGGGTCCACGAGGGCGAGGGCGAGGTCCGCTTCGAGGCCGACCTTCGAGCCCTCGACGACCGCCCGCCCCAGGCGCTCCTCGAGCGGCAGGCCCGCGCGCGGCTTCGCCTCGCGGGTCGCCGAGCGCTCCCGGAAGTGCGCGGTGAAGGCGGCGACCGCCGCCTCGGCCGCCGGCTCGTCGCCCGGCTCGAGGAAGACCAGGGCCTCGGCCAGGCGCCGGTCCTCTTCGGGGATCTCGGCGTAGCGGGCGAGGCCCTCGGTGTTGACGATCGCGGCGTCGAGGCCGGCCTTGGTCGCGTGGTAGAGGAAGACCGAGTTGAGGACCTCGCGGCCCGCCGGCGGCAGACCGAAGCTGACGTTAGAGACCCCGAGGACCGTCCGGGTCTCGGGGAGCTCGCGCTTGATCCGCCGCACCGCTTCGATCGTCGCCGCGGCCGACCCCAGGTACGCCGGGTCGCCGGTGCCGCAGGGGAAGACCAGGGCGTCCCACCAGAGGTCCTCCGGCGGCACGCCGAAGGCCCCGGTCAGGATCTCGTGGCTCCGGCGGACCACCCCGAGCTTGCGCTCGACGGTGACCGCCATCCCCTGCTCGTCGATCGCCCCGACGACCAGGGCGGCGCCGTAGCGCCTCGCGAGCGGCACGACGGCGTCGAAGCGGGAGCGGCCGTCTTCAAGGTTGATCGAGTTGAGGACCGCCTTGCCCTGGCACCAGGTGAGGGCGCGCTCCATGACCAAGGCGTCGGTCGAGTCGATCATCAGCGGCACCCGGACCAGACGCGTGACCCGCGCGAGGAAGGCGTCGATATCCGCGACCTCGTCGCGGTCCGGGTCCTGGAGGCAGACGTCGATCACCTGGGCGCCCGCCTTGACCTGGGCGCGGCCGACCTCGGCCGCTCCCTCGAAGTCCCCCGCGGCGATCAGCCGCTTGAACTTGCGGCTGCCGAGGACGTTGGTCCGCTCGCCGATCAGCAAGGGGCGGTTGTCCTCGGTGAGCTCGACGGCCTCGAGCCCCGAGACCCAGGCCCGTTGGTGGTCGGGCACCCGCCGCGGCCGGGCGCCGGCGGCGGCGCGCGCCAGGGCCGCAATGTGCTCGGGGGTGGTGCCGCAGCAGCCGCCCACCAGGTTCACCCAGCCGTTGGCGATGAACCGGCCGACGGCGGCGGCGAGCTGCTCCGGGCCCTGGGTGTAGCGCCCGTCCTCGTCGGGCAGGCCGGCATTGGGGACGCAGGCGACCCGGGTCCGGGCGAGCTCGGAGAGGGTCCGGACGTGGTCGGTCATCAGGTCCGGCCCGGTCGCGCAGTTGAGCCCGAGGTAGAGGATGCCGCCCCCGGCGAGCCGGTCGAGGGAGACCGCCAGGGCCTCGGCGTCCTGGCCGGCGAGCATCGTGCCGGTCGGCTCGATCGTCGCCGAGACCGCGACCGGTAGGCGCCAGCCGGACTCCTCAAACGCGCGCTCGATCCCGAGCAGGCCGGCCTTGACGTTGCGCGTGTCCTGGCAGGTCTCGAGCAGTAGATAGTCGACGCCGCCGGCCATGAGGCCCAGGGCCTGGACGTAGAAGTGCTCCTGGAGCTCCTCGAAAGTGACGCCGCCGGTGACCGAGATCGCCTTGGTGGTCGGCCCCATCGAGCCGCAGACGAACCGCGGCCGTTCGGCGGTGGCGAAGCGGGCGCAGGCGGCGCGGGCGATCTCCGCCGCCCGGCGGTTGAGCTCGAAGGCGCGCTCGGCGAGGCCGTACTCGGCGAGCACCAGCGGCGTCGCGCCGAAGGTGTTGGTCTCGACCACGTCGGCGCCCGCCGCGAGGTAGCCGAGGTGGACGTCGGCGACGACGTCGGGACGGGTCGCGCAGAGATTCTCGTTGCACCCCTCGAGCTCCGGGCCACCGAAGTCGGCGGCGGTGAGCTCGCGCTCCTGCAGCGCGGTTCCGGTCGCGCCGTCGAGGACCAGGACGCGCCGGGCGAGGGCCTCGAGGAGCGCCCCGGCCCGCTCGTCGAGGTCGTCCGGGCAGGGCGGGATCGCGGGCAGGGTGGCTGCGGCCGTAGCTGTCGTCGTCGCCATAAACAGAAAAACCCGTCTCGTGGCATCACGAGAACGGGCTCCTTTCCGCCGGACAGTTGGTTGCCTCCCTCCCGGTCCCCAATCGGGCTCGGGAGAGGCCGCATCCTCGCTCACTGGAGCGAGAGAGGCACCTTGGGTGTCCGTCCCAGGTTGCCGCGCCCGGCCGC
>DATKCC010000253.1:0-2618 GCA_035513375.1 Thermoanaerobaculia bacterium
GCCCGCGCCTCCTCGACGCTACGGACGCCGCCGTTGACCTCGATCGCGAGCTCCGGGCGCTCGGCCTTCAGGCGATAGACCTCCGCGTAACGCAGCGGCGGGACGTCCCGGTTCTCCTTCGGCGACAGGCCCCGGAGCCAGGCCTTGCGGGCGTGGACCGTGAAGCGGTCGCAGCCGGCCGCGGCCAGCTCGTCGACGAACCGGAGCATGTCCTCGTAGCGGTCCATCTCGTCGAACCCGATCCGGTGCTTGACCGTGACCGGAAGTGCGACCGCCCCCCGCATCGCCGCCACCGCCGCCGCCACCCGCTCGGGCTCGGCCATCAGGCAGACGCCGAAGCTCCCGCGCTGGACGCGCTCCGAGGGGCAGCCGACGTTGAGGTTGACCTCGTCGTAGCCCAGCTCCTCGGCCATCCGGGCGCAGGCCGCGAGCTCCCCCGGGTCGTCACCGCCGAGCTGGAGCGCGAGCGGCCGCTCCTCGGGATGGAAGGCCAGGAACCGCTCCGGCGCCTCGCCCTTGAGGATCGCCCCGGTCGTCACCATCTCGGTGTACAGCAGCGAGCGCCGGGTGATCCGCCGCAGGAACCAGCGGAAGTGCCGGTCGGTCCGCTCCATCATCGGCGCCACCGACAGCGGCCGCACCACCCCCCGGCGCTCGGTAGCGCGGGCAGGGACGGCGGACGGTGCGGATACGAGCTGCATGGTCGGTGACGGAGAGGTTCTGGCGCGGGCTCCTGGGGGAGAAACGTCTCGCGGCCCGAGGATCTTCCGAGCCTGGCTTGCCGCGTCGCGGCAATGGGCGTAAGCTCCCCCCGCGGGACCTCTCATGACCTCGGGGGAGCCGACGATGCAGGCGATCGAGATCCGTGACGACCTTCGGGAGCGCTATCCCGACGTGCTGACCGAGGAGGCGCTCGCGGCGATGACGGTGCTCGCCGCGGCGGAGCCCGAGCGGCGGCGTCTCCTGCGGGCCCGGACGGACCGGCGGCTCGAGCGCCTCCGCGACGGGCGGCGCCCGAGCTTCCTCGACCCGGACGAGCGCATCCCGGGCACGGACCTCACGGCGCGGGCCGCCCGCGAGGGCGACTTCGAGGGTGGCGACATCCCCGGCGATCTCCGGCGGCAATGGATCCAGGGCACCGGTCCCGCCACCCGGCCGCGTTCGACCCCCGAGCAGGGCCTGCGCAACGTCGCCTACGCCCTGCTCTCCGGCGCCGACGGCTGGATGTTCGACGGCGAGGACGCGCTCGGCCAGGTGGACTCGATGGCGCTCGACAACCAGCGGAACCTGAAGCTCGCCTTCGCCGCCGACCCGAGGTTCCTGGCGGTTGCCGCCGAGGTGGCCGAGGAGATGAACGCCTGGGCGCGGGGCTTCCTCGACCGCGACGTCGTCACGGACTGGCGGCGGCAGCTCGAGCGGACGACTCGGATCTACCGCGCGCGGGGGCTCCATCTCGACGACCGCCACGTCCGCGCCGCGGACGGCTCGGGGTTCTCCGCCGCGATCGTCGACCTCGTCCTCTACGCCGTCAACAACCACCGGGCCCTCGGCTCCCAGGGCCGCTCGGTCGTCCTCTACTTACCGAAGATCGAGACCGCCGCCGAGGCCGCGCACTGGAACCGCCTGCTCACCCGCCTCGAAGGGCACCTCGGCCTGCCCGAGGGGACGATCAAGGCCTACGTGCTGGTCGAGCGTGTGGAGGCGACCTTCCAGCTCATGGAGATCCGCGCCGCCCTCGGCCGCCACTTCGTCGGCTACAACACCGGCCGCTGGGACTACATCAATAGCGTCGCCGACGCCGCGGCCGGCGACCCCGGCTTCGTCAACCCCAACATCGACTCGATCGGCATGACCTACGGCTACATGCGCACCTACGAGGACCGGGTGCGCCGGGCCGTCAACACCCCTGACCGCGCCGGCCGCTGCGCGCTCTGGCAGGGCGGGATGGAGGCCAACATCCCGGTCGGCTCGGAGGCGGGCGTCGAGGCGGGGATGGCGAAGGCGGTGGCGGGGGCGGAGCGCGAGCAGCGGGCAGGGGCGAGCGGCAAGTGGGTGGCGCACTGGAAGATGGTCCACATCGTGCGCCCGGTGTGGGAGGCGGCGGGAGAGGACAACCAGCTCGGACGCACCTTTGCGCCGCTCACCTACACCAGCGAGGACGCCGAGGGGCTCTTCCTGCTCGAGCCGGCTCCGCGCACCGTCCGCGGCGCCCGGGACCTGGTGAGCGTGGCCTTGCAGTACGGCAACGCCTTCGAGCGGGGGTTCCAGGCCGCCGCGCTCAAGCCGGCCGATTTCTTCGGCGACGACGACGTTCTCTACTTGATGGAGGACATGGCGACGGGCGAGATCCGCGCCAGCATCCTGTGGGAGTGGCTGCACAAGGGGGCCGAGATGACCGCGGACGACCCGGAGACCGGCGTCGCCGCGGGCGACCCGTTCACCCCCGATCTCTTCCGGCGGCTCGTGGCCGAGGAGCACGGCAAGCTCCGCCGGGCGAGCGACCGCGACGTGCACGAGGACTCCAAGGACTCGACGCTGCCGATCGCCCGGGACATCCTGGAGGCGCTCGTCGAGCACCCGACGAAGCCGCCCTGGTACATCGACCTGCTGAACCTCAA
>DATKCC010000254.1:0-2071 GCA_035513375.1 Thermoanaerobaculia bacterium
CGGTGCCGCCGCCGGCCTCGGCGACGAGGGCCGCCGCCCGCGCCGCCGCCCGGGCCTGGAGCTCCGGGTCGACGCCGCGCTCGAAGCGGTGGCAGGCGTCGGTGTGCATGCCGAGCGCCTTGGCCGTCGCGCGGACCGACCGTGGATCGAACCAGGCGCTCTCGAGCAGCACGTCCTTGGTCCCGGGGCCGACCTCGCTCTGCTCGCCCCCCATCACTCCGGCCAGGGCCACCGGGTGCCCGGAGTCGGCGATCACCAGCATCTCCGGGGTGAGCTTGCGCTCCTCGCCGTCGAGCGTCACCAGGGTCTCGCCGGCGCGGGCCCGGCGCACCCGGATCTCGGCACCCGCGATCTGCGCCAGGTCGAAGCCGTGGAGCGGTTGGCCGAGCTCCCAGAGGACGTAGTTGGTCGCGTCGACCACGTTGTTGATCGGGCGCTGGCCGATGGCGCGAAGGCGCCGCGCCAGCCAATCGGGCGACGGGCCGACGGCGACGCCGCGGACCACACGGGCGACGTAGCGCGAGCAGAGCTCGGGGTCCTCGATCGCCACCCTGACGGCGGCGGTCGTCTCCTCGCCCCCCTCCGGGACCGCCGCTGCCGGCTCGCGCAAGGGCAAGCCGTAGAGCACCGCGATCTCCCGGGCGAGCCCGAGATGGTTCATGGCGTCCACCCGGTTGGTGGTGACGTCGATGTCGAGAACGCTGTCGACGTCGGCGGTTTTCTCGACCGTGTCGACGGCGAGCCCGGCCGCGGTCAGGCGCCGGGCGAGCTCCTCCGTGTCGTCCGGGAGCTCGACGAAATCGCCCAGCCAATCGCGGGAGAAGCGCATTTTACTGGATCACCCCCCTCACCCTCGATCCCTCTCCCCCCTCAGAGGGGGGCGAGGGACGCCACCGCCCGTCGCCTTCAAGCCTCATCACCGTACCTGTCTCAGGAGCCGCTCGTCGTTCTCGAAGAGCTGCCGGATGTTGGGGATGCCGTAGCGGATCATCGCCACCCGGTCGACCCCGAGCCCGAAGGCGTAGCCGCTGTAGACCTCCGGGTCGATGCCGCACTCGCGGAGCACCCGGGGGTCGACCATGCCGGCGCCCAGGATCTCCATCCAGCCGGTGCCCGAGCAGGTGGCGCAGCCGCCGCCCCGGCAGAAGGGGCAGGTGATGTCGACCTCCGCCGAAGGCTCGGTGAACGGGAAGTAGCTCGGCCGCAGGCGGATCGCGGTGTCGGCCGAGAACAGGCGATGGATGAAGGCCTCGAGCGTGCCTTTGAGGTCGCCCAGGGTGAGGCCCTCGGCCACCGCCAGGAGCTCGATCTGGTGGAACATCGGCGAATGGCGCAGGTCGTTGTCATTGCGGAAGACCCGCCCCGGGCAGACCACCCGGATCGGCGGCTTGCGGGCGAGCATCGTCCGGATCTGGACCGGCGAGGTGTGGGTGCGGAGCACCCCGCCCCCCCGGACGAAGAAGGTGTCCTGGGTGTCCCGCGCCGGGTGGCCCTCGGGCATGTTGAGGGCGGTGAAGTTGTGGTAGTCGTCCTCGACCTCGGGCCCCTCGGCGACGCTGTAGCCCAAGGTCGCGAGGATATCGACGATCTCGCGGGCGGCGAGGGTGATCGGGTGGAGGCTTCCCAGGTGGGGCGGGCGGCCGGGGAGGGTGACGTCGACCCGGGCGCGGGCGGCCTCGGCGGCCGCCTCCAGCCCTCCGATCTCCTCCTCGAGACGCGCCAGGCCGGCTTCGACCGCCTCCTTGAGGCGGTTGACCGCCTGGCCGTACTCGCGGCGCTCCGCGGGCGGGACCTCGCCCATCCGGGAGAGGAGCGCCCGGACCACCCCCTGCTTGCGGCCCGTCCAGCGGCCCTTGAGCTCCTCGAGGGCGCGCCGGTCCGCGACCTGCGCCGCCTCGGCCGCGAACCGGCCGGTGAGCTCGGCGGGGGAGAGGGTCTCGCTGCTGGCGGCCGCCTCGGCCATGGCGCTACTTCCCGGAGAGGGCCCGGACCCAGTCCGCCTTGACCGGGTTGCCGCCGGCGCCGGAGCCCTCGACGTCGGCCTTCGCGATGCCCCGCTTCTCGGCGAGCA
>DATKCC010000255.1:0-3318 GCA_035513375.1 Thermoanaerobaculia bacterium
AGCGGCCAGGGGGTCGCGGCGGGGGCCGCCGTCGAGGTCATGGTCCGACCCGAGTCGCTGCGCTTCCTCGCCCCCGCGGAGAGCGCCGCCGGGGCGCTCGCCGGACGGGTCACGGTGCGCCGCTACGGCGGCCCCGTGACCTACTACCGGGTGACGCTCGGTCCGGAGCCGCCGGGCGGGGCGGGCGGCGCACCGGCGCTCGAGGCAGAGGTGCTCGCCCCGGCGGGGGCGGCCGGGGTCGGGGACGCGGTCCGGCTCGCCCTGCGCGAGGACGGACCGCCGCCCCGCGCCTTCCCGGTGACCGGGGAGGGCGCGTGACGCGGGGCCGGACCGGGGGCTTCCTGGGCGCCGCCCTGCTTGCCGCCCTCCTCGGCTGGCTGGTCGGCTACCCCTTGCTGGTCACTCTCGTCGAAACCCTGCGCGGGCCGGCCGGCTGGACCCTCCGGGGGTTCGCCGCCTTCGCCGAGCGGCCGGACGAGTGGCTCGCCCTCTGGCGCAGCCTCTGGATCTCTATCGCCTCGGTCGCCCTGGCGGCGGCCGTGGGGGTGCCGCTCGCCTTCCTTTTCGAGCGCACCGAGTTCCCCGGCCGCCGACTGCTCGGCGCGCTCGTCGCCCTGCCGGTGGTCTTCCCGCCGCTGGTCGGGGTCATCGCCTTCATGTTCCTCTACGACTCGAGCGGCCTGGTACCCCGGATCCTTCAGCGCCTGGGCGACCTCGATCAGCCCCCCTGGCGCCTGGCCGGGCCGTGGGCCATCCTCCTCGTCCACACCTACTCGATGTACGTGTACTTCTACCTCTTCAGCCGCGCCGGCCTCGCCCGGCTCGACCCTGCCCATCTGGAGGCCGCGGCGAGCCTCGGGGCCGGGCGGCTCCGTTCCCTGCTGCGGGTCACTCTGCCGATGCTCCGCGTATCGCTGGCCGGCGCCGCGCTCCTGACCTTCATGACCTCGTTGTCGTCGTTCTCCGCCCCTTACCTCTTCGCCCCGACCTTCCGGGTGATGACCACCCAGATCTACGCCTCGCGGGTCAACGGCGAGGACCTGGCGTCGCAGGTCGAGACCGTGGCGCTCGCCGCCGTCGCACTCCTCGGGCTCTGGCTCCTGACCCGGCTCGGGGGCCTCTCGTCCGGCTCCGGCGCGGTCCGGGGCGTGGCTCCGGCCCGGCGGCGGATCGCCTCCGCGAAGGGCCGGGCCGCAGCGGCCGCCGGCGGCTGGCTGTTCGCCTTCGTCCTGCTGCTGCCGCACGCGACCCTGGCGCTCATCTCCTTCGTGCCCCTCGGCACCTGGACCACGCAGCTCCTACCGCCGGTCCTGAGTCTCGCGAACTACCGGGGGGTCTTCGACCAGCCGGCCGGCTTCCGGCCGGTGCTGAGCTCGCTTTGGATGGCGTCGGTGGCGACCGGCGGCGCCCTCGTCCTGGGCGTGCTCGCGGCCCGCGCCGCCTCAGAGCTCACCCGGCGGGGGCCCGGGCGGGCGCGGAGCGCCCTGCGCCGCAGCCTCGAAGGGCTCCTGGCGCTGCCTTGGGCGATCCCGGGGACCGCCTTCGCCCTCGCTCTCGCCACCACGTTCAGCGTCTCGGCGCCGTGGACCGGACGGTTCGTGCTGGTCGCGACCCCCTGGATCCTGCCGCTCGCCTACCTCGTGCGGAGCCTCCCGCTGACCGGGCGCGCGGCGATTGCAGGCGTGGCGCAGGTCGACCCGGCCCTGGAGGAGGCGGCCCACTCCCTGGGCGCGGGGCGGGGGCGGACGCTCCGGCGGGTGGTCCTGCCGCTGCTGCGGCCGGCGCTCGTCGCCGGCGCGAGCCTCGCCTTCATCACCAGCCTCGGGGACTTCGTGGTCTCGATCGTCCTCTACACCCTCGACACCCGGCCGATCTCGATGGAGATTCTGCGCACCCTGAGGGTGCCGGACCTGGGCCGGGCGGCGGTCTACGGCGTGCTCCTGGCGGCGGTCTCCGCCGCCGCCTTCCTGCTCTGGGGCGAGGAGCGCAGAGGCACCCGGAAGGCCGCAGGATGAGGCGGGGCGACCTGGCCAAGCTGTCGATCCTCATGGCCACGGTGTTCGTGGACATGTTGGGCTTCCTGATGGTGCTGCCGCTGCTGCCTTTCTACGCCGAGCGGCTGGGAGCGGACCCGGTGGTGGTCACCCTGCTGGTCGCGGCCTTCGCCTTCGCCCAGCTCCTGACCTCCCCGTTCTGGGGCCGGTTCTCCGACCGCCTCGGCCGGCGGCCGATGATCATTCTCGGCCTGCTGGTCTCGGCGGCGGCCTTCGTCCTCTTCGGCTGGGCGAGCGGTCTGGCCGGCGAGGACACCGGCGAGGGCCCGGGCACCGCCGGCTTCGGCCTCTGGGTGCTCTTCGCCTCGCGGCTCATCCAGGGCGCCGGCGGCGGCACCACCGGGGTGGTGCAGGCCTACGTCAGCGACGTCGTGCTCGGGGCCGACCGGGCGAAGGCCCTAGGCTGGATCTCCGCCGCGACCAGCGCCGGGGTCACCCTGGGGCCGGCCCTGGGCTCGCTCGCCGCCCGCTGGGGGGAGTCGGCGCCGGGATTCCTGGCGGCGGGACTCTGCCTGGCCAACGCCGCCTTCGCCTGGAAGCTCCTACCCGAGCCGCAGCGCGACGACGGCGCCGAGGGCGAGGGTGGGGCCGAGGGAGAGGCTGGGGCCGCCGAGGTACGGCCCTCGATCCGCCAGGCGCTCGTCCGCGTCCTCTCGCACCCGGGCCGCGAGATCCACGCCCTGATCTACGTCTACGCCCTGGGGATGATGGCCTTCATGGCGATGAACTCGGTCATCGCCCTCTTCCTCGAGCGGCGCTTCGGTGCGACCGACCAGACGATCGGCTGGTTCTACGTCTACATCGGCGCCCTGTCGCTGGTGATGCGGGCGGCGGTGCTGGGGCCGGTGGTGGCGCGGATCGGCGAGGTCCGGACCCTGCGGCTCGGAGCGCTCTCGGCCGCCGCCGGCCTGCTGCTCGTCCCGTTCACCGGCACGCTCGGGGTGGGCTTCCCGGCGAAGCTCGCCTGCCTGGCCCTGGCCGCCGGGTTCATCCCGGTGGGGACGGCGCTCCTGTTCCCCGCCACGACCTCCCAGATCTCGGGCCGCGCCCGGCGCGGGGAGACCGGCCAGACGCTCGGGGTGCAACAGACCTTCGGCGGCGTCTCGCGGGTGGTCGGCCCGGTCTGGGCCGGTTTCGCCTTCCGTGACCTCGGGGTCGAGACCCCGTTCTGGATCGCGGCCGCTCTCATGGTCGGGGTCTTCCTGCTGGGCCTGCGGGTCCGGCCGCTCGGCGAGGCCGAGCGGCGGACGGCCGAAGCGCGGCT
>DATKCC010000256.1:0-10897 GCA_035513375.1 Thermoanaerobaculia bacterium
AGAGCGGCCCGAGGCCGTCTATCTCGCCGCCACCGGCGGCAATCGGGCGGCCCGCCAGATCCTCGCGGAGCTCGCCCGCCGGGGCTTCCGGGGCACGGTGATGACCACCTCCGCCTTCGCGTCCGCCGGCCTGCTGGCCGAAGCCGGGGCGGGCGCCGACGGCCTGGTTCTCTCCTCGAGCGCCTTCGACCCGGCGAGCGAGGACCCGAAGGTCCGGCGCTTCGTCGAGGCCTACCGGGCGGAGTACGGCGGCGAGCCCGACGCCTACGCCGCCCACGGCTACGACGCGGTGATGGCGCTCGCCCAGGCCTGCGTCGAGCAGGCCGAGCGGGGTGAGTCGCTCCGTGACCTGTGGCAGGGGCTGCGCGCCCTCTCGGGCTTCCAGGGCGTGACCGGCTATATCCAGTTCGACGAGCAGGGCAACGTCGGTCAGTTCCCCCGGGTGTTCGTGGTCGACCAGGGCGAGCTCACCGAGCTCGAGGGCGACGGCGCGAAGCGCCGCCTCGCAATCCTCGCCCGCCGCCCCGGCGAAGCGCACGGCTGACGAGCCCGCGGCCGGTCCCGATGCCCCTCGAACGCCTGCCACCGCCGGAGCTCCCGGCCTGGCTCGAGCGCCTCGTGCCGTTCGAGCGCTTCCGGGTGCGGGTGGAGGGGCGCCACCTCCACGTGTTGGTCTCCGGCCCTGAAGGGGCGCCGCCGGTCCTGCTGCTCCACGGTAACCCGACCTGGGGGTTCCTCTGGCGGAAGGTGGTGGCGGAGCTCGTCCGGGATCCGAACGCTCCGCCCCTTCGCCTGGTGATGCCGGACCTCGTCGGGCTCGGGTTCTCGGACAAGCCGCGGGACTCGGCGGTCCACACGCTCGAGAACCACGCCCGGTGGATCGGCGCCCTGGTCGACGGCCTGATCCTTACCGGCGTCCGGGAGCGCCTGGTCTTCGTCGGCCAGGACTGGGGCGGGCCGATCGGCCTGCGGGCGCTCGCCGACCGACCGGAGCGCCTCGCCGGGCTGGTGCTCCTCAACACCGTCGCGAGCCCGCCCAAGCCGGGCTTTCGTCCGACCGCCTTCCATCGCTTCGCCCGCACGCCGCTCGTCTCGACCGCGGCCTTCCGGCTCCTCGGCTATCCGCAACGCGCGCTCCATCTCGCCCAGGGCGATCGCTCCTCGATCCGCGGCGACGTCGCTCGCGCGTACCGTTATCCGCTCCGCGGCTGGTCGCGCAACGCCGCCCCTCTCGCGCTCGCCCGCATGGTGCCGAGCTCCCTCGCTCACCCCTCGATCCCCGGTCTCGAGCGCTGCCGGGAGCTGGTCGCGGGGTTCGACGGCCCGGCGGCGATCGTCTGGGGCGACCGCGACCCGGTCCTGGGCCGGGCCCGCGGCTGGATCGAGACGCTCCTCCCCCGGGCGGAGGTCACCCGGACCGGGGCCGGCCACTTCCTCCAGGAGGAGGTGCCGGGGGAGATCGCCGCGGCGCTCCGGAAGGTGGCGGGGGAGGCTTTCGCCGGGTGACGGGAATCATCCGCCCGCCATTATCGCGTGTAGGGGCGGAGCTTGCCTCCGCCCGCCTCCCGCCCGGGAGGAGACAAGCTCCTCCCCTACTGGATCCACCGGCGGGCCCGAGCCTCCTTGCCGGCCGCCGGAATTTCGTCTAGCCTGCTCGCTGACCAGAAGAGGTTTCCCTGGGAACCGGCGGCCGGGCCGCCTGGAACGGAGGGTTCGCGATGATCGGCGCACTCGTCACCCTGGCAGTGATCGTCCTCCTGCTGTTGTTCCTGGTCGGGATCTACAACAGCCTGGTCACGCTCAGGAACCGCTACAAGAACGCCTTCGCCCAGATCGACGTCCAGCTCAAGCGGCGCCACGACCTGATCCCCAACCTGGTCGAGACCGCCAAGGGGTACATGGCCCACGAGCGCGGGACGCTCGAGGCGGTGATCGCGGCCCGTAATCAGGCGGTGAGCGCCCGGGAGGCGGCGGCGAAGGCCCCCGGCGACCCCGGGGCCATGCGCGACCTGATGCAGGCCGAAGGCGCCCTCGGCGGCGTCCTGGGCCGGCTGTTCGCGCTGTCCGAGTCCTACCCGGACCTCAAGGCCAACCAGACGATGGCCCAGCTCATGGAGGAGCTGACCTCGACCGAGAACAAGGTGGCCTTCGCGCGCCAGGCCTTCAACGACGCGGTGATGAGCTACAACATCGCCCGGGAGAAGTTCCCCAACGTCCTCATCGCCGGGCCGTTCGGCTTCCACGCGGCCGCGCTGTTCGAGATCGAGGAGCCGGCCCAGCGCGAGGCCCCGAAGGTGTCGTTCAGCTAGCGATCTGTCGACCGCCCCATGCCGGGTAGCGATTCAGATGTAGGGTGCGGATTGCCGCACCAGAAGTGGGCAAGGCCGCTCGTCCCCTGGCCGCCATGAACTTCTTCGAGCACCAGGACCGGGCGCGCCGCAACACCCGGCGCCTGGTGGCGCTCTTCGGCCTGGCCGTGGCCGCCATCGTGGTCGCGGTCTACGCAGCGGTCGTGGCCTTCCTGATGACCACCGAGGCCGGCCACTACGTGGCCGAAGGCGGGCTCGCGGCGCCGGAGGTCCTGGTCCCGGTCCTCGCCGGAACGCTCTTCGTGATCGCCGCCGGCAGCGGCTATAAGACCCTCCAGCTCTCCGGGGGCGGGCCGGTCGTGGCCCGGCTCCTGGGCGGCCGACCCCTCGACCCCAACTCCGGCGACCCCGACGAGCGCCGGGTGCTCAACGTCGTCGAGGAGATGGCGATCGCTGCGGGGACGCCGGTGCCGGACGTCTACCTGCTCGCGGGCGAGCACGGCATCAACGCCTTCGCTGCCGGCCGGACCCCGGCCGACGCCGTGGTCGGCGTGACCGGGGGCACGGCGCGGCAGCTCTCCCGGGACGAGCTCCAGGGGGTCGTGGCCCACGAGTTCAGCCACATCCTCAACGGTGACATGCGCCTGAACCTCCGCTTGATCGGCGTGATCCACGGCATCCTGGTGATCAGCTTGATCGGCTACTTCATCATGCGGGCCGGTGGCCGCTCGCGGCCCTCGGGGCGCAAGAAGGGGGGCGGCGCCGCGATCGCGCTCCTCGGGCTCGCGCTCTACGTGATCGGCTGGATCGGGGTCTTCTTCGGCCGGCTTATCAAGGCCGGGGTCTCCCGCCAGCGGGAGTTCCTGGCCGACGCGGCGGCGGTCCAGTTCACCAGGAACCCCCTCGGGATCGCCGGGGCGCTCAAGAAGATCGGCGGCCACGGAGCGGGCTCGCGGATCGGCCACCGGCGGGCCGAGGAGGCGAGCCACCTGTTCTTCTCGAACGCGCTCAAGAAGAGCTTCCTCGGGCTGACCGCGACCCATCCGCCGCTCGACGAGCGGATCCGCCGGATCGACCCGTCCTTCGACAGCACCTTCCCGGTGGTCGAGTACCCGCCAGGAGAGCGCCGGGCGGCGGCCCCGGAGGGAGCGCTCGGGCCGGAGGCCCGCCCGGCCGGCCGCGGAGCGATCCCGCTGCCGGGGATTCCGTTCCCGGGGGCGGCCGCCCTCGCCGGGGCGGCGTCGGCTCCGGCCCGGGTGGCGGAGTCGGTCGGCACTCTCGACCCCGCCCACGTCGCCTGGGCCACGACGCTTCTCGCCGAGCTCCCGGCCGGCCTCCGCGAGGCGGCCCACGAGCCGACCGCCGCGCGCGCCCTCACCTTCGCCCTGCTGCTCGATGCCGACCCTGAGGTCCGCAGCCGCCAGCTCGAAGCCCTGGGGCGGAGCTCCGAGCCCGCGGTGGCGACTGAGACCCGGCGCCTCCTGCTCCGCCTCGAGTCCCTGCGGCCGGAGGCCCGGATCCCGCTCCTCGATCTGGCGCTCCCGGCGCTGCGCCGCCTGTCGCCCGAGCAGTACCGGAGCTACCGGACGATGGTCCGGGCCCTGGCCGACGCCGACGGCCGGGTGAGCCTGCTCGAGTACACGCTCCACCGGATGCTGCTGCGCCACCTCGACCCGCACTTCGGGGCGCCGCGGCGCAAGGGGGTCCAGTTCTACTCGTTGAAGGGGCTGGGCCAGGAGGTCTCGTGCCTGCTCTCCTTGCTCGCCCGGGCCGGGGTTCAGCCGGGGACGGCGGACGGCGGTGAAGAGGTGGCGGCCGCCGCCGTCGCCGCCGGCGCGCGGGAGCTCGCGCAGGCCGGGCTCGAGCCCCGGCTGGTGGAGCGCGAGGCCTGCCGCCTCCGGGATCTCGACGGCGCTCTCGAGCGCCTGGCGCTGGCCGCCCCCCGGCTCAAGGAGCGGCTGCTCCGGGCCGCGGTCGCCGTCGTGGTCCACGACCGGGAGGTGACCCGGGAGGAGGGCGAGCTGCTCCGAGCGGTGGCCGACGGCCTCGACTGCCCGGTGCCGCCCTTCCTGCGCGCCGCCGAAGGCTGAGTCGAGGCCTGAGCGGACCCTTGCGATCCCCAGGCCAGGCCCGTCTCAGGGCTTGATGCACTGGCCACACCCGGTGACCGCGCCCGAGATGGCCGCCGGGTCTGCGCAGAAGGCGTCGCCGCCGGAGCTGCACGTGAGGTCCCCGTCGATCGCGCCGCCCTGGATCGCGAGGTTCGAAAACGCCTCGACCGACACCGGCCCGAGGAGGGTGGCGCCGCCCGTGAGCCGGGCGATCGTGCCCAGGTCGAGGAGGTTCTGGCCGACCGTCTGGGCGGTCTGCTCGACGCCGTCGAGGACCAGCATGCTCTTCTGCTCGGCGACGATCGAGCCATCGAGCTTGCCGCCGGTGACGAAGATGTCGGCGTCCTCGGTGGCCCAGAGCGAGAAGACGTCGCCGGTGACCGTGGTGTCCCGCACCCAGACGATCGGCGCGCCTTCCGCCGCCAGGACCCCGAAGGTGGCGGAGATCGTGCTGTCTTCGAGCGAAACACGGGTCCCGTTGATCACCAGCGCGCCCTGACGCGAGCCCGAGATCGCGCAGCGCCGGCAGATGAGGAGCTCGCCTTGGAACCCGGCGACGCCGCTCCGGCCGTTGCCCGCGAGCTCGGTGTCGGTGACCGTCGCGAACGACGAGGCGCTGACGGCCACGCCGTCTCGGAGGTTGTCGACGATCCGGCAGTCGTGGATCTCGACCGGTCCGCTGCCTCGCAGGCCGACCCCGGATGCCAGGCCGCCCTCGACCCGCAGGCTCTCCAGGCGTACGTCCCGCACGCCTTCCACCTGAACGACGGAGTAGGCCGGCACGCCGAGCCCGCCGACCCCTCGGAGGCCGTCGAACGCCGGGTCGGCGCCCCTGAGCGTGACGTGGGATCGGGTGACGACGACGTCCTCGTCGCAGATCCCGCGAATCTCCACGATCAGCTCCTCGGCCTTGTCCTTTAGGGCTGCCTGGATGCTCTGCCCCTTGGAGCAGTCGACCAGGACGGTCTTCTGCCCGTCGGCCTTCCCGGCCGCCGAAGCGGCCACCAGAAGCAGGGCCAGCGGGAGCGGGACCAGCAGGTCGTTCCTGTGCACGGACTCCTCCTTTCTTGAGGCGGCCCAAGGCGTGGAGCTCGACACGAGACCGACGCCTCGTGGCCGCCGGTTCGGCCTCGAGGAACCTCGCGAGCGCATTCAGACGATGGGGTCAGCATAGCACGGGCTGCTACGCTGGAGCCGTGGCGCCGCGCGATCGCCTGACGCGCTCCGATCTCGTCCTGGCCGCGGTCGCGGGCGCGGCCGGCGTCCTCTTCTTCGTCTCCCTGGGTCGGCTCTGGCCGCTCGCGGAGATGGACCTCCACGTCTCGGACGAGGCCCTGGAGGCCAAGGCTCGGGAGCTCCTGCTCGAGAGTGGCTTCGAGGTCGAGCTCCACGATGCCGAGTCGGCGCTGAGGGTCGACCCGCTGGTCCTCGACTACCTTCAGCGGAGCTTCGGCGAGGCCGATACCCAGCGGCTGATCGCCGCCGGCCACCCGGTCTTCTGGTACGAGGCGCTGCTCAAGCGCCGCGGGGACCCGGACCGTTACTGGGTGCAGCTCCACCCGGGCGCCCGGCTCTCGGGGGGGATCCTCGGCTGGGGGCGGACGGTCCAGGAGGACGCCCCGGCCTCGGCGGTGTCGGAGGAGGCGGCCAGGGAGCTCGCTCGCGCGACCCTGGAGAGCCGCCTCGGGGTCCGCCCGGAGGGCGGCTCCGGGGGCCCGTCGGCCGGAGGCGCCGTCCGGCCGGGGGCGGCGTGGCGGGAGCAGGGCTTCTACGACCAGGTGAGGCCGGCCCGGCGCGACCGCTTCTTCGTCTACGAGCGCCACCTGTCACTCGCGCCCGAGCTTC
Source organism: Thermoanaerobaculia bacterium (assembly GCA_035513375.1). Classification (GTDB taxonomy): domain Bacteria; phylum Acidobacteriota; class Thermoanaerobaculia; order Multivoradales; family DATKCC01; genus DATKCC01. Next base: position 6,266 of record DATKCC010000256.1, read on the forward strand.
GGGAGCGCCTGGTGGTAACCGTCGCCGGCGACCGGGTGACGGCGGTCGAGCGCTCCTTGGTGCCGCCCGAGGCGGCCCGGCGGGCGGCGCGGCAGCGCGAGGCCCCGGTAGTGGCCCTGCAGATGGCGGGCTTCGTGGTCGCCGCCCTCGCCGTGGTCGGCGCCTTCGCCGTCTTCTTGAGCCGGCTCCGCGCCGGCGCCGCCCGGCTCGGCCCGGCGGCGCGCTGGGTGGCGGTGATCGGGCTCTGCTTCGTCGCCACCCAGGCCCTCCAGAGCCACCGGCTGCTGGCGCTCTGGGACCCGCTCTGGCCGCGCTGGGTGGCGGCCTTCGAGTCGCTGGGGACGGCGGCCGCCGGCGGCGCCTGGATCCTGCTCGTCCTGTTCGTGGTGATCGCGGCCGGGGACGCCCTCGATCGCGAGCAGACTCGGGACCGGGTCCGCGAGGAGAACCGGCTGGGGACTCCGGAGGCGAGCCGGGAGCCGGCACCGGAGGCGGAGGAGGGAGCCCGCGGCGCCTCCCTGTGGGCGGCGGGCCGGGGGCGGCTGGCGGCGCCGGCGGTGGGGCTGGCCTCGCTCCGGGGGTTCCTCGTGGGCCTTCTCTGTGGCGGCGTGCTCGCCGCCGCGGTCCTCGCCCTCGAGCGCCTGGCCGGCGCCTGGTCGCCGATCCAGCCCCAGGGGTTCTTCTTCTACCCGCTCAACTCCGAGGCGCCGGCGCTGGCGACGCTGCTCTATTTCCTGATGGTAGCCCTGGTCGAGGAGCTCGCCTACCGCTTCTTCGGCGCCGGCTACCTCCTGGCGACGACGGGGAGGCGCTGGCTCGCCGTCCTGGCGCCGGCGGTCCTCTACGGCCTGACCCACACCGGCCTGCCGTTCCTGCCGCCGGCCGAGCCTTTCTGGGGCCGGGCGGTGGTCTTTACGCTGGTCGGCTGCGTCTGGGGGTGGGCGTTCCTGCGTTACGACGCTCTGACGGTCGTCCTCTCCCACTACACGGCCGACCTGTTCATCTTCAGCTGGCCGGGCCTCAGAAGCGGCGACCCGGCCCTGGTCGCGCAGGCGGCAGCGACGATCGCGGTCCCGCTCCTGCCGGCGGCGATCTGGCTCGCCTGGGGGCGGCTCCGGCAACCGAGGACGGCCTGACCCGGTGATACCCTCTGCCCGGTTTTCGTCGTTCATCAGTCTGGATCGAGGAGGCTCCCCCATGAGTTCGAACGCCCTCGCCTCGCGCATCGTGGCGCTCTCGCTGTGCGCTCTTTCCCTGCTCGCGGCGGGGCCGCTTCTGGCCGGGACCGAGCCGCTGGAGCTGGTCGACCTGATGAAGCTCCGGACGCTCTACGGGCCGGTGATCTCCGACGACGGCGCCTGGGTGGCCTACGAGCTGCGGCCCGACCGCGGGGACGGCGAGCTGGTGGTGCGCTCGGCCGAGGGGCGGCGGTCGTACTCGGTGGCGCGGGGGAGCGGGGCGAAGGTCTCTTCCGACTCCCGGTGGGTGGCGGCCCTCGTCCAGCCCAGCCTGGAGGAGCGCGAGGCGGCGGAGCGGGCGAACAAGAAAAAGGAGGAGGGGCCGAAGACCGGTCTGGCGCTGGTGGCGACCGCCGACGGCGCGGTCGAGAGCTTCGAGCGGGTGGAGTCCTTCGCCTTCTCGCCCGACGGCCGGTGGTTGGCCTACCACCGGTCCCGCGAGGAGGCGGAGAAGGGCGAGGCGGAACCGGCCCCGGAGCAGGAAGCGGAAGTGGAGGCGAAGCCGGAAGCGCCCCCGGAGATCGAAGGGGTGCCCGAGCCGGCGCTCCCGCCCGAGCCCCCCCCTGCCGAGCCGCCGGCGGTCGAGCTCTCTCCAGAGCCGGAGCCCGAGACGCCCGAGGAGCCGGAAGTGGGCGCGACCGGGGAGAAGGAGGACGAGCGGCTGGGCACGCCGCTGGTCCTCCGGGAGCTCGCGACCGGCGCCGAGCTGGAGATCCCGCACGTCGAGTCCTACGCCTGGGATGCCGGCGCCTCCCATTTCGTCTACGCCGTGGCCGCCCCGGGCGGCGAGGGCAACGGCCTCTTCCTCCGCCGGCTGGGCGCCGCCCAGGGCACCGACGGAGCTTCCGAGCTCGCCCTCCGCCAGGACCCCCGCGGCCGCTACACCGCCCTCGCCTGGTCGGGCGAGGAGGCGGAGGCGAGCCGCCTCGGGTTCGTCGCGGCGGTCGACGACGAGGACGGCGACCCCGGCGACGGCGTCCTCCACGTCTGGGACGGCGAGCTAGCCACCGCCTTCGCCTCCGAAGCGGCGCCCGAGGGCTGGTTCGTGCCCTCGAAGAACGAGCTCGCCTGGAGCGACGACGGCCGGCGCCTGTTCTTCGGCCTGAAGCCGCTCGACGAGAAGCTGCCCGACGACGAGGACGAGGAGGGCGGCGGCGAAGGCGACGACGCGGCCGGGGATGATCCGCCCTTCGACCCTTACGACCTCGAAGCCCTGCTCGAGGAGCGCGGCGTCGACGTCTGGCACTGGGACGACCCGCTGATCGTTCCCCACCAGAAGAAGCAGTGGCAGCAGGAGAAGGACCGGACCTACCGGGCGGTCTACCACCTGGGCACCCCCGGCGCCGCGGGCCGGGTGGTCCAGCTCGCCGACCGGGAGATGCGCCTGGTCGAGCCCTCCGACAACCCGGCGGCGGTCCTCGGGCGGGCCGATGTGGCCTATCGGAAGGAGATCACCTGGGACGGCTGGAGCTTCGACCTCCACCGGGTGCGCCTCGCCGACGGCTCGCGCCAGCTCGTCGTCGAGCGCCTCCGGGAGAGCCAGGTCGCGCTGTCGCCCGGCGGCCGCTACCTCGTCTACTGGCGGAGCCCCCACTGGTACCTCTTCGACGGCGAGACCGGCGAGACCCGCAACCTCACCGCAGGCCTGGCGGTCCCGTTCGCCGACGAGGACCACGACTACCCCGAGCCCGCCCCCGGCTACGGCACCGCCGAGTGGGTGGCCAGGGCTGCGGTCGCGGCCCCGACCGGGAGCCCCGACGGCGGGGAGCCGGCGGAGGCCTCGGCGGTCCTGGTCTACGACAAGTTCGACCTCTGGAGCATCCCCGTAGACGGCGGCGAGCCGGAGTGCCTGACCGGCGGCGAGGGCCGGCGCCGGCGGGTGGTCTTCCGCCGCGTGGACCTCGACCCGCCCGGGCGCGAGCGCGAATTCGTCGAGCCCGGCGCGCGCCTCCTGTTGACGGCCTACGACGACCGGCTGAAGCACCGGGGCTTTGCCGAGGCGCAGCTCGGCGAGCCGGGGGTGCGCTTGCTCGAGGAGGGTCGGGGCCGGTACTTCAGCTCCGTGGCGCGGGCCAAGGAGGCCGAGCGCCTACTCTTCAGCCGGGAGAGCTACACCGAGCTCCCCGACCTCTGGGTGGCGGACTTCCGGCTCGAAGGGCGGCGCCGGGTGTCCGAGGCGAACCCGGAGATCGACCGCTACGGCTGGGGCGAGGCCGAGCTCGTCGAGTGGCGCAGCGCCGCCGGCGCCCCTCTCCAGGGGGTGCTGATCAAGCCGGCGGGTTACGACCCGGGCGAGCGCTACCCGCTGATCGTCTACTTCTACCGCCTCTTCTCGCAGCGCCTTCACCGCTTCAATGAGCTCGCGGTCAACCACCGGCCGAGCTTCCCGCACTACGCGAGCCACGGCTACGCCATCTTCCTCCCGGATATCCGCTTCGAGGTCGGCCGCCCCGGCCACTCGGCGACCCAGGCCCTGGTCTCGGGGGTCCAGAAGCTCGTCGAGATGGGGATCGCCGACCCGGATGCGGTCGGCCTCCACGGCCACTCCTGGAGCGGCTACCAGGCGGCCTTCGTGGTCACTCAGACCGACCTCTTCCGGGCGGCGGTGGCGGGCGCTCCGGTCGCCAACATGACCAGCGCCTACGGTGGCATCCGCTACGGCACGGGGCTGGCGCGGATGTTCCAGTACGAGCAGGCCCAGAGCCGGATGGGGGTGAGCCTCTGGCAGGGGCGCGACCGCTACATCGAGAGCTCGCCGCTGTTCTACGCCGACCGGGTGGCGACGCCGCTGCTGATCCAGTTCGGCGACGAGGACGAGGCGGTGCCGTGGACCCAGGGGATCGAGCTCTACCTGGCGCTGCGCCGCCTGGGCAAGCCGGCCTGGCTCCTCCAGTACCGGGGCGAGGGGCACCACCTGGCGAAGTACCCGAACAAGCTCGACTACTCGATCAAGATGCGGGAGTTCTTCGACCACTACTTGAAAGGCGCGCCAGCGCCGGCGTGGATGACCGAGGGCGTGCCGTACCGGGGTGAGTGACGGGCAGAGTGCGCCGGGAACGCGCGCGAAGAGGCCCCCGGCGGACCCTCCGCTCCGCCCTGGGTGTTAGATTGGGTAGGGAGGTGAGCCATGACCGTCTCGCAACCGGCGGGCGCCCGCGCCCGCAGCTTCAGCCTGGTGAGCGCGGCCGTCCGGCGGCTCGGGCGGGCCTACGAGACCCACCGGGCGGCCGGCGCGGATCTGCCGGCCTTCCGCCTGGTCCTCGACGATGGCGAGGTGCACGACTTCGGCTCCGGCGAGCCCGCCTTCACGCTGACGGTGCGCAACCGCGCCGGCCGGGCGGCGCTCGCCTCCCTCGACGAGTTCCGCTTCGCCATGGCCTACGTCGCCGGCGAC
>DATKCC010000257.1:0-3635 GCA_035513375.1 Thermoanaerobaculia bacterium
GCGGACATCTCGTCCATCACCCGCCGGGCCGCGGCCAGATAGCGGTCGATGCCAGCCACCGTGCCGAAGCTCTCGACCGGCACCCGCTCGAGCGCCGTCATCGCCAGGATTCGCCGCTCGAGCCCGTGGAGCGAGGTCCAGGCGGCGCCGCCGGCCATCAGCACGTGGCCGTTGTGGAAGGGGAACGGCGCCGCCCCCCAGCGCACGCCGCCGTCGCCTCCCCAGGCCCTGTCGAGCTCCTCGGGCAGGTTCTGGACCACCTCCCGCGCCAGCCAGCGGTCCCCCTCGCGGCCGCCCTGGAAGTCCGGGCGCTCGACCAGGACTAGGCCGCCGCCCGGGAGGCGAGCGGTGCTGAACGGGTCCCGGGGCCAGGGGGAGTAGGGGCGGCCGTGGGTCTCGATCCAGTGGACGCCCCGGGTCGAGCCGCCCACCTCCAGCGCCCCTCGCAGCGGCAGATCCGCCAGCACGACGAGCTCCCGCTCCGGAGCGGCTTCCCGGACCGCGGCGAGGAGCGCCGCGGCTTCGGACGGCTCGACGACTCCCGAGGGGAAGGAGAACAGGGACGCGGAGATCGGGTCCCGGAGCTCGTCGGGGAAGGCCAGGGCCCCGGGGGCAAGGGCTGTCTCACGCGCCGCGCTCGACCGCCGGGCGGCTCCCCAGGCGAGCTCCAGGGCCTCCGACTGCTCGAAGGTGAGCCCGGGTCCGGCGGCGAGCTCGTAGAGGACCCGGTCCCGGAGCTCGGGCGGCGTCCCCTCCGGCAAGGCCCGCGGCAGAATCTCCAGCACCCGCGTCCGAAAGGCGCCGTCCGCGCCGAAGCGGTCCGGATCGACCAGCGCCAGCTCGAGGAGCCCCCGGCCGTCCTCGGCCGAGTAGGGGGCGCCCCGGCGCCCGAGCGCCTCAGCCCGCGCGCGGGCGGCTGCGAGGGCCCGCTCGAGCCCATCGCTACGGTCGGCCGCAGCGGCGCCGACCACCGGTTCGCCGGCGCGGTGGGCCGGTGGGCCGAGGCACGCCGCGCCGAGGAGGGCGAGGGCCAGGCCGGTGCCGCGCCGCACCCTACAGACCCGAGTCCTGAGCGCTCTCGTACATCCGCTCCAGCACGTCTGCGGAGCTGCGCTCGACGACCTTGCGCTTGACCGACATCTTGGGGGTCAGCTCTCCGGTCTCCTGGGAGAAGTCGCGCTCCAGGATGTGGATCTTCTTGATCGATTCGTAGGAGGCGAGCCGGCGGTTCAGGTCCTCGACCGCACCCCACACGAGCTCGAAGACCTCGGGCCGGCCGGCCAGGTCGGCGTAACCCGAGTACGTGATCCCCTGCTCGGCCGCCCACTTTCCGACCGTCTCCTCGTTGATCGTCACCAGCGCCACGCAGTAGGGCCGCCGGTCTCCCAGCATCACCACCTGCGAGATGTACCGGCAGCCGGCCTTGAGCAGGTTCTCGATGTACTGGGGCGCGATGTTCTTGCCGCCGGCGGTGACGATGATGTCCTTCTTGCGGTCGGTGATCCGGAGGAAGCCGTCCTCGTCGAGCTCGCCGATGTCGCCGGTGTGGAGCCGGCCCTGGGAGTCGAGGGCCTCGGCGGTGGCCTCGGGCAGGTTGTGGTACCCGCGCATCACCCCGCGGCCGATGATCAGCACCTCGCCGTCCTCGGCGATCTCGATCCGGCTGCCGGGGACCGGCGGCCCGACGGTGCCGAACTTGAACTGGTCCGCTCGGTTGACGCAGGTCGCCGCCGAGGACTCGGTCAGGCCGTAGCCCTCGAGCACCAGCAGCCCGGCGGCGTGGAAGAACTCGGCGATCTCTCTCGCGAGCGGCGCGCCGCCCGAGACGAAGTAGCGGATCCGGCCGCCGAAGCGCGCCTTGAGCTTGGAGAAGACGAGCTTCTCGGCGATCCGGTTCTTGAGCGCCAGGAGGCCCGAGGGCTCTTCGCCCCGCTGGCGGAGCTTCGAGACCTCGTGGCCCACCCCGAGCGCCCAGTGGAAGATCTTGAGCTTCAGGCCCCCGGCCTCGCGGGCGCCCGAGACCACCTTGTTGTAGACCTTCTCGAAGATCCGCGGCACGCCCGGCAGGACGGTCGGTCGGATCGAGGCGACGTTGTCGATCAGCTCGTCGAGGTTGGCGTCGATCGCGGTCGCGGCGCCGAGGCGGATGAAGCCGATCTCGACCACCTTGGCGAAGGAGTGGGCCAGGGGAAGGAAGAGATAGATCTTGTCGGTCGCCTCGAACAGCGACATGGAGTCCAGGGCCTCGCCCTCGTAGACCCAGTTGTCGTGGGTGAGCATCACGCCCTTGGGCTTGCCCGTGGTGCCGGAGGTGTAGATCAGGGTCGCCAGGTCGTCGGGGCCGACCGCCTGCCAGGTGCGCTCGTAGGCGCCGGGGTTCGCCCGGTCCCAGGTCTCGCCCAGGGCTTCGAGCTTGGCCAGGGTCAGGAACCAGTCGTCCTCGACGAGCGGAGCGTCGCCCTCCATCACGATCACCCGCCGCAGGGCCGGGACCTCGGCGCGGATCTCGAGCAGCTTCTCCCCCTGGACGGCGTTCTCGGCGAAGCAGCAGACCGACGACGAGTCGCCGAGGATGTGAGCGCACTCCTCGGGTGTGTTCGAGGTGTAGATGGTGGTGGTGGCGCCGCCGGCCGAGAGGATGCCGAGGTCGCAGAGCACCCAGGTCGGGGTAGAGGCGGCGAGGATCGAGACCCGCTCGCCCTTGCCGAGCCCCAGCGAGAGCAGCCCGCACGCCACCCGCCGCACGTGGTCGCCGGTCTGGCGCCAGCTCAGGGTGTACCAGCCGGAGCCGGGCCGGGTGCGGCCGTACATGGCGTCGGCTGCCGGGGTGTCTTCGACGCGCCGGTGGAACATCGCGGCGACGGATGGGAAGGAGCGCTCGGCCATCAGGGCACCTCGCTTTCCAGGCCTTGGGAGCGGGAGTGGCGGTGACCGGTCGATTCTCTAACGGGAGCAGGAGGAGAGCAAGGGCACACGCCGCTTCAGGGCTCGGAGCCGGCCCGGAGGTTCTCGAGGGTCTCCCGGGCGCGCTCGGCCGCGCCCGGGGTGAGGGGGAGCTCCAGGAGCGCCAGGAGCGGCACCGCCCTGCCGTCGAGCCGCGCCGGGTCGAAGCGCCAGCGGCGGAGGACCTCGAGCGAGGCGGCGACCGGCGAGGGGTTGTCGAGCGAGCCCTGGACCGCCGGCGCCCGCGGCCTGCCCTCGGCGTCTATCACCACTTCGACCGCCAGGTTCGGATCGAAGGCGCGGAGCACCTCGGCGCTCGCGCGGAAGCGGATCGTCGGGCTCTCGAGGAGCGCGGGCGGGACCAGGCCGGGGGTGTCGAAGCGCTCGGCGCCGGCCCGGGGGTCGGGCTCGGCCCGCCGCCACGTGTCGAGGCGCGCACCGGCTTCGCCGAAAGCCTCGAGCGGCGCCGTGGCGAACGCCGCGTCGAGGCAGGTCGCGATCCCCAGGCTCCAGAGCGCTTCCTCGCGCTCGCCGGCGCCGGCCTCGGCCAGCGCCCGCTGGGCGTAGGCGGCCGCCAGCAACCCGGCCCCGGCCGGCCCGCCCTTGAGATCGCCGAGGAGCTCCGCGACCAGGGCGCCTGCGGCGCCGTGGGCCTCTTCCCAGGCCCCGTTGCGGAGCAGGCCGTCGACCCG
>DATKCC010000258.1:0-4588 GCA_035513375.1 Thermoanaerobaculia bacterium
CGCCTCGAGGACCCGATCGCCAACGTCACGCTCGCGACCGGCCCCGGCCTGATCGAGCGCCAGCGCCGGAACCTGGGCCGCACCCGATCCCGAGGGCTCGAGCTCGAGGGAGACGCCCGCCTCGGTCGCCGCTGGGTCCTCTCCGGCGGCTACCTCTTCGCCGACACCGAGGTCGAGCGCTTCCCCGCCGACCCCGCTCTCGAAGGGCTCCGGGTCGCACAGGTCCCGCGGCACCAGGCCTCCCTCCAGCTTCGGTGGCGCGGTCTGCGCTCCGACGCCGCCCTCCACGGCCGCTGGAGCGGCGACCAGCTCGACGACGACCGCAACCTCTTCCCCCTGGCGGAGCTCCTGGTGGTCGACCTGCGGGCGGGGTGGAGCCTGTCGCGGGCGGTCGCGCTCTACGTCGCGGCGGAGAACCTGCTGGACGAGGAGTACCCGGTCGGCCGGACGCCCCGCCTCACCCTCGGCCCACCGCGGCTCCTCCGCCTGGGGCTGCGCTGGGATCGCTCCGCCCGCTGAGCCGCGGCAGCGCACTGGAGTGCCGGCCGGCCGCCCCGCCCGGCGCCGTCCCGGTCAGCCGTCGCCGCAGGCCTCGCGCTCGAGGATCGCCAGGAGCAGCGGCTCTCCCTCCTCGAGGCCCTTGCGCCGACGGATCGGGCCGAGTGCGGCCAGCCAACCCTTCCGGTACGCCTCGACCACGGCCGGGTGGACGTAGGCGTCGCGGCAGACCTCGCGGGTGTTGCCGAGCGCCTCTGCCGCGGTATCGACCGCCTCGATGACGCAACGCTCGACCGCCGCCTCGGAGCCCGCCGGCCCCGCCCTGCGGAGCGCGCGGGCGACCAGGACGCTCGCTCCCCAGGTTCGGAAGTCCTTGGCGGTAAAGTCGTCGCCGGTCGCCTCCTCGATGTAGTCGTTGACGTCCTCAGAGTCCACCCGCCGCAGCTCGCCCTCCTCGTCCTCATACTGAATGAGGGCCTGGCCTGGGAGCTCCTGGCAACGGCCGACCAGGCGAGCGAGGCGCCGATCCTGAAGGTCGAGCTCCTGCTCCTTGCCGCCCTTGCCGGGGAACGAGAAGTGGATCGAGCGGCTCGACACCTCGACGTGGTCGTTCTCCAGGGTGGTGAGCCCGTAGGAGCCGTTGTCGCGGGCGTAGGCCGGGTTGCCGATCCGGATCAGGGTCGCATCGAGCAGCCGGACGGTCGCTGCGAGCACCCGTTCACGGGGCAGCCCACGGCGCCGGAGGTCCTGGTCCACGCGCGCCCGGAGGCCTGGCAACGCGCGACCGAACGGGAGCATGCGCTCGAATTTCGTGACGTCCCGGACCTCGCGCCAGCGGGGGTGGTAGAGGTACTGCTTGCGGCCAGCCTCGTCCCGCCCAGTCGCGAGGAGATGGCCGTCGCTACGCGGGCAGATCCAGACGTCGATCCAGGCGGGCGGGACGGCCAGCTCTTTGAAACGTCGCCGGTCCGCCGGCTCGACGATGCGCTTTCCTCCGGCATCGAGGTAGGTAAAGCCCCGCCCCCAGCGGCGCCGCCGGATACCAGGGCGGTCGTCGCTCACGTGGCGCAGGCCCGCCGAACGCGCGGCCCGCCGTAGCTCCTCGACCGCTTCCGGGGCCTGGACTTTCTCCGCCATGACCTAGCGTCCTGGCAACTCCCGTGCCATGAGGCCCGGTAGGCTCCGGGTCCCCGTTAACCGCGCCCTGTGTAAGAATTGCTCTCTACGGCTGGACCGCGCCCCCGGTGATCCGGCGCGAGCGCCCACCCTGCATGGATCTCCCGGGCGTGGCACGGCCCTTGCCTAGACGGTCGCGGAGGGAGTCGACGCGAGTGTGGCTCGATTCTCGATCTTTTTCCTGGGTTTCCTGAGGTTTAGGGGCGGTCTGGAGACGGCCCGCCCCGCCTTCGGGGCTCGCCGCCGGAGCGGCGAGTCGAATCCCAGCTTCGGACGCGAGCTAGCCGCTCGCGGGGGACTGAGATGACCGAATCAGAAACCAGCCGCGCGCCGGGCGCACGGGATCCCGACCGGATCCTCCGCTTGGCCTCCCATATGGGGGTCCTGTCGGGGCTCTACCATGGGCTGGTCCACGACCTGAAGTCGCCGCTGAACACCCTGGTGGTCAACCTCGAGCTGCTGCGGAGCTCCATCGCCGAGCGCCCCGACGTGGAGCGCCAGAACCGCTACGTGTCGATCCTCCACGAGGAGCTGATGCGCCTCAACCGGGCGGTGGAGCGGCTCCTGCCCGCTGCCGGCCCGTCCCGAGACGAGCGCGGCCGCTTCGATCTCAGGGACCTCCTGGATGAGGTCGTGACGCTGGTCTCGACCACCGCCCGGCACCAGGGCGTCACGGTTGAGGTCCGGTCCGAGGGTGCCGGCGCGATCCTGGTCGAGGGTTACCACGACCGAATGCGGGAGGCCCTGCTCTGCGTGATCACGAACGCTCTGGAGGCGATGCCCAGGGGCGGCGCGCTGGGTCTGGGGCTGGAACTGGGCGGCGGCAACGCGATCCTCACGGTAACCGACACCGGACCCGGCATCCCGCCAGAATCCGCAGAACGGATCTTCGATCTCTATTACACGACCAAGGAACGGCACGAGGGCCTGGGTCTCTACGTAGCCCGATCCGAAGTAGAATCTACAAAGGGCTCCGTCGAGCACGCTCCCGTCCCCGCGGGCGGGAGTCGCTTCACCCTCCTAGTCCCCTTGGCCACCTGAACCGACGAGGAGCCACCCACGGCCATGTCCATGCCTCAAGCACTCGCCGTCGACGACGACCCGAACTTCCTCTCGGCGCTCGAGGAAATCGCCCAGAAGGCAGGCTTCGAGACCACTACGGTGACCACTCTGGAAGCGGCCAAGAAGAGGTTCTCCGAGAACATCCCCGACGTTGTCTTGATGGACCTCGTTCTGCCCGATGGCAGCGGGTTCGAGCTGCTGAGGGACCTGGACGAGACCGCCGCGTCGACCGAGGTGATCCTGATCACCGGCCACGCGAGCGTGGACAGCGCGGTCGAAGCCCTGCGGCTCGGAGTCACCGATTTCCTGCTCAAGCCGATCGACGTCGAACGGCTGCGGAGCATTCTGGTCGAGATCGCGCGCTCCCGCGAGTCCCGGACCCAGATCGAGGAGGTCGAGGAGGAGGTCCGGCAGTTCGGCCGCTTCGGCAGCCTTTTCGGCTCTTCGCCCGCGATGCAGCGGGTCTACCGCCTGATTTCGAGGGTAGCGCCGACCACCGCCACCGTCCTGGTGACCGGCGAGAGCGGCACCGGCAAGGAGCTGGTGGCCCAGACCATCCACGACCTGAGCCGCCGGGCGAAGAGTCCCTACCTGCCGGTCAATTGCGGCGCGATCTCCCCCACCTTGATCGAGAGCGAGCTCTTCGGCCACGAGCGGGGCAGCTTCACCGGCGCCCAGAAGCGCCACCACGGGTACTTCGAGCGCGCTCACGGCGGTACGCTGTTCCTGGACGAGATCTCCGAGATGCCGCTCGAGCTCCAGGTCAAGCTGCTGCGGGTGCTCGAGACCGGGCAGTTCATGCGCATCGGCGGTGATCGGGCGATCGACGTCGACGTGCGGATCCTCACCGCGACCAACCGTAGCCCGGATGACGCGGTGCGGGAAGGCCGCTTGCGCGAGGACCTTCTCTACCGGCTCCAAGTCTTCCCCATCCAACTGCCGCCGCTGCGCCATCGCGGGCGAGACATGGAGCACCTGGCGGAGCACTTCCTCCAGGTCCTCAACCGCGCCGAGGGCGCCCATAAACGCTTCTCCGCGGAAGCGCTCGAGAAGCTCCGCGACCACGCCTGGCCCGGCAACGTTCGGGAGCTCAAGAACGTGGTGCACCGCGCCTTCATCCTGGCCGACGACGTGGTCGGCCCCGAGGAGGTGCCGCTCGAGGTACGGCGCGAGGAGGCGGGCGGCGGTGGCCCGTCGGTCCGGATCTCGGTCGGCTCCTCGATCGCCGACGCCGAGAAGCAGCTGATCATGGCGACCCTCGAGGAGTACGACGGCAACAAGAAGGACGCCGCCGACGTGCTAGGGATCAGCCTCAAGACTCTGTACAACCGCCTGAACGCCTACAAGGAGGAGGCCGAGAGGACCGGAGAGGCCAGGCGGGCTTGACCCGCGGGAGCTACCCCTGTCCGAAAGCCCGGTAGGTGGTATACTGCACTCGCGAACGATCCCTGACCGACATCATCGTCCCGGCAACGGGGCTTCCTTCGCCGGCTCCGGCTGGCGCACGGGCCTGCCGCCCACTCCCCGACCGTCTCCGGAGGGCGGGCTTGCGCGGCCCGGGAGCTCGGGCGATGCGGATCGCGGGACGAGGAGGTGGCGAGACGGGCCAGATCAAGCAGCGATGAGGTAGAGAGGAAGTGGACGTCGCAGTGAAGGGAGCCTGAGAGCTCGGCTCGAGTGCGCGGTCGCGGAGCTGATGCTCAGCGATCGAACGTTTAACCTGAAAAGGGGGAACCCCGAACATGAAGAAAATACTGATTCACCTGTCCATCCTGAGCCTGCTGGCCGTCGTGGCCCTGCCGATGATCGCCTGCGCTCCGCAGGAGGAGACCGAGGTCGAGGCCGCGGCCGA
>DATKCC010000259.1:0-2655 GCA_035513375.1 Thermoanaerobaculia bacterium
GCGTCCGGCAGCGGCAGGGCGGCCAGGCTCGCGATCATCGAGTCGGGGCAGGGCAGGGGGACGCCGAGCGCCCCGGCCAGCTCGCGGCGCGCGGCGAGCGCCAGCTCCCGGTTGCGCCGCCGCACCTCCGGCCAGCCGCCCGGAACCATCGCGGCCACCTCCCGCAGCGCCGCCGGGACGGCCAGGACCGCGGTCGGGTCGAAGGTGCCGGTCCAGTCGAACAGGTCGTGGAAGCGGCTCCTGCCCGGGCGCGGCGTGTTCCAGCCGTGGCTGATGACGGCCGGCACCGTCGCCTCCCGGCGGTCTGGCCGCGCCCACAGGAAGGCCGCCCCCTTGGGCGCGCAGACCCACTTGTGGAGGTTGCCCGTGTACCAGGACGCGCCGAGGGCGTCGAGCGACAGCTCGACCGAGCCCGGGGCGTGGGCGCCGTCGACCAGGGTGGCGACGCCGCGCGCTTCGAGGCCCGCCACCAGCTCCGCGATCGGCAGCACCAGGCCGGTCGGGCTGGTGACGTGGTCGAGCAGCGCCAGCCGGGTGCGCGGGGTGACGGCGGCGAGGACCCCGGCGACCGCTTCGGCCGGGTCGGCGAGCGGGAAGGGTATCGGCGCGACCACGACCCGGGCACTGTTTGCCTCGGCTGCGTGCTCGAGCACGTTGCGGCAGGCGTTGTAGGCGTGGTCGGTGGTCAGCAGCTCGTCGCCGGGGGCGATGGGGAAGGAGCGCACCACGGCGTTGACGCCGGCGGTGGCATTGGTGAGGAAGGCCAGGCCGTCGGGCGCGGCCCCGAGAAAGCCCGCGAGCTCCTCCCGCGCCGCGTCGAGGCGGTCCGGAAGCTCGCGCGCCAGGAAGGCCACCGGTCGCCGCTCCATCTCGTCCTGGAGCTCGCGCTGGGCGGCGAGGACCGCGCGCGGGCAGGCGCCGAAGGAGCCGTGGTTCAAGAGCTCGACCGCGGGGTCGAGGAGCCAGTGGGCTGCCAGGGCGGGACGGCTGCGGCTCTCCTGGGTCGCGGAGGAGGTCACGGCGCGAGTCTACGAAATCTCGCCCGGTCTCCTGCTATCCTCCGGCTACCGAACCGTAGGGCACAGGATCGGCTCCGGGCTCCCCCCGGTGGCCGGGAAAGGAGCGGACGATGGGCGGAATCAACGTCGGGCGTTGGATCGCGGGCGGCGCGGCGGCGGGGGTCGTCATCTGGGTTCTGGAGAGTCTCGCCAGCATGCTCTACATGGCGGACATGGAGGCGGCCATGGCGGCCCACAACATCTCCATGGAGATGTCGGCCTCGGTCGTGGTCGTGAGCATCCTGGTCAGCCTGCTCGTCGGGCTCACGCTGGTCTTCTTCTACGCCGCGGCCCGGCCGCGATTCGGCGCCGGGCCGAAGACCGCGGCGCTGGTGGCGGTCGCGCTCTGGGTCGGCGGCTACCTGGTGTCGCTCCTCGGCTACCATCTGATGGGTCTCTTCCCCCCGGGCTTGCTGACGATCTGGGGGGTGGTCGGCCTGGTCGAGATGATCCTCGCGGGCCTCGTCGGCGCCTGGATCTACCGCGAGGCGTAGCGGCAGGGGGACCTCGAGCGCCGCGGTCGGCCCGCGCCCACAGGAAGGCCGCCCCCTTGGGCGCGCAGACCCATTTGTGGAGGTTGCCCGTGTACCAGGAGGCGCCGAGTGCCTCGAGCGAGGGCTCGACCGAGCCCGGGGCGTAGGCGCCGTCGACCGGGGTGGCGACGCCGCGCGCGGGCAGGCGCCGAAGGAGCCGTGGTTCAAGAGCTCCACCGCGGGGTCGAGGAGCCAGCACGAGCCGAGGCCCGGCCGGCCGGATCTGGCCCCGGCGCTGGGCGGGATCACGGCAGGAGTCTACGAGATCCCGGGACCGGTCAGCCCGTTTCCGCGGCGGCCCGCAGCCGCGCCAGCATCGCACGAGCGTGAGGCTCGTCCGGGTGTTCTCGGAGGATCTCCCGGAGGGTCCGTTCGGCCTCGCGGGTGCGGCCGGTGTTGGCCAGGGCGATCGCCAGGTTGAGCCGGGCCCCGACGTCGTCAGGTCGGAGCTCGACCGCCCGCCCGAGGGCCGCCGCCGCGCGGTGCCAATGGCTCAACCCTCCCAGGGCCTTGCCCAGCTGGTGATGGGCGTTGGCGTGGCCGGGGTCGAGCGCGATCGCTCGCTCGGCGTCCGCCACGGCCTCGCGATGGCGGCCCAGGAGGGAGAGGACACCGGCCCGGTTGGTGAGGGCGCGCACGTACTCGGGGTCGAGGCGCACGGCTTCCGAGTACAGGCGCAGGGCGTCGGGGAGCCGGCCCTCCTCGAGATAGAGGTTCGCCAGGTTGAAGCGCCCGAGGGCCGAGCCGGGGGAGTCCCGCACCATGCTCTGGTAGAGGGCGGAGTCGTCCGCCCAGACCGGCAGGCGGGCAAGGGTCGCCACCAGCGCCACGAGCGCGAGGGCGACGCCCGCGAGGCGGAGCGCGAGCTTCGCGCGCGCGGCGAGCGGCAGGTCCACGCAGACGTAGCCCACCACCAGGCTGGCCGCCACCGACGGCAGATAGAGGTAGCGCTCCGCGAGGAGCACGCCCGCGAGCGGCACCAGCCCGGCCACCGGCAGCAGGAACCCGGCGGCCCAGACCGCGGCGGCGAGCCCGAGCCGGCCGTGCCGCTTCGAGGCGAGGGC
>DATKCC010000260.1:0-4506 GCA_035513375.1 Thermoanaerobaculia bacterium
GCGACGGCGAGCGGCTGGTGACCGGCGCTTCCGACCACCTCTGGGTCGACCGGGCGAGCGGGCGGCCCTGCCGCATCCCGGAGATCCTGCGCCCCGGCTTCGAGTCCCTGAGGGGGTGACGGGCGAGAATTCCCGCCGCAGAGCGGTTGTTACGACACGCGGGACCGTCGGTCCGCGGGCGAACCTTTCTCCCGCGCTCCCGTACCATAGGACAACCGTTTTCCTCGACGCTCCGGGCTGCGAACACCACCGGTGCGGCGCTCCCAGAGATCCGAGATCGAGCCTCTGCGATGAAGACGAGACTTTTTACGGCCCTCGCGGCCGCCCTCGCCGGCCTGCTCGCTGCCGGCTGCGGTGACGGCGCCGGGACCGGGGGATCCAGCCCCGGCGGCTCGGGCAGCGGGATGCCGCCCGCCGTCGTCACCACCGCCCCGGTCGAGCAAGGCGCCTTCTCCGTCGACGCCCGCTTCGTTGCGACGCTCCAGGCGAAATCGGCTGCCGACCTCTACGCTCGCACCTCCGGCCCGATCGTCGAGGTCAGAGCCGACAGCGGCGATCCCGTCCGCACCGGCCAGCTCCTCGCCCGCATCCAGCCCGATGAAGCTCAGACGCAAGTGGCGCAGGCCCGAGCCGCCCTCCGAATCGCCGAGGCGACGCTCTCCCAGCGCCAGGCGAACCTCGAGATCGCCACGGCGACGGCCAGCCGCACCGAAACTCTCCACCGGCAGGACCTGGTCTCGCAACAGGACTACGACGCGGTCCAGGCCGAGCTGGTCGGCGCGCGCGCTCAGCTCGAGCTCGCGCGGGCCCAGATCGAGCAGGCGCGGACCACTCTCTCGGTCGCCGGCCTCGAGCTCGAGAAGACCCGCCTGGTGGCGCCCTTCGACGGCTTCGTCGGCCGCCGCTACCTCGACCTCGGCGACTTCGCCGCGACCAACCGGCCGCTGTTCTCGATCGTCGACCTCTCGACCATCGTGACCACCATCTCGGTGACCGAGAAGGACGCGGCGCGGGTGCATGTCGGGCAAGGGGCCCGGGTCACCACCGAAACCTACCCCGGCCGGGTGTTCGAAGGCCAGGTTGCACGGATGGCCTCGGTCTTCGACCCGCAGACCAACACCACCGAGGCCGAGATCGAGATCGACAACCCCGACGCCGCTCTCAAGCCCGGGATGTTCGCGGGCGTATCGGTTACCTTCCGGACCGAGCCGACGGCACTGCTGGTGCCGGCTTCGGCGGTGGTCGAGAGCGAGACCGAGAGCCACGTCTTCGTGGCCGAGCGGGTTTCCGAGGAGACGGCGGCCGGACCACGCCCGGCCGCCGGGGCCGACGCCGCCCCGGCCGGCCCGCGGTGGGTGGCGCGCAAGCTCACGGTCAGGGTGGTCGGTGCCGGTTCCGGCGACCGGGCGGCGATCGAGCTGGAGGCGCCCGGAGCCGGTGCCGATCTCCTGACCGCCGGCGCCCGGGTCGTGGTCCTCGGCCAGCAGACCCTCTCTGACGGCGCTCCGATCGTCCCCACCGAGCCTGCGGCGGCGGGCCGGCAGTCGGCGGCTGACGCCCCGGAGCAAACCGCTGAGGAGAACCGGTCATGAGCTTAGCCGCCGGCAGCGTCCGCCGTCCCATCACGACGGTGATGGGCTTCCTGATCGTGATCCTGATCGGCGGCATCGCCTTCTCACGGCTGCCCGTCGACTTGATGCCGGAGCTCGTCTATCCGACGCTCACGGTCCGGACCGACTACTCGAACGTCGGCCCCCAGGAGGTTGAGGATCTGATCACCCGACCGATCGAGGAGGCGATCGCGGCGATCGCCGGGGTCGAGACCATCACCTCGAGCTCGTCGGAGGGCCAGTCGACGGTGCGGGTGTCATTCACCTGGGGCACCGACCTCGACGAGGCCTCAGACGAGGTGCGCACGCGGGTCGACAGGATCCGCGGCCAGCTCCCCGAGGGCGCCGAGCCGCCGACGGTGTTCAAGTTCGATCTCGCCTCGTTCCCGATCCTGTTCCTCGGCGTCTCGTCGCCTTCGATGGATCCGATCGACCTGCGCGAGTTCACCGAGGAACGGATCGAGCGTCGCCTCGAGCGCGTGCCGGGCGTCGCCTCGGTCGACGTGCGCGGCGGCCTCCGCCGCCAGATCCAGGTGAATCTCGAGCGGGACAAGATGCTGGCCCTGAACCTCTCCGCGGACCAGATCACCCGACTGCTGCGCGAGGAGAACCTGAACCGTCCGGCGGGCAAGGTCGAGGAGGGAAACCTCGACATCTTCCTGCGGACCGTAGGCGAGTACCGGACCGCCCCCGAGATCGGCTCGACCGTGGTCGCGGTGCGCGAGGGCAAGCCGATCTACCTGCGCGACATCGCCGGCGTCGAGGAGGGGGTCGAGGAGGTCACGGCGATCACTCGGATCAACGGCGAGCCGGGCATCCGGGTGTCGATCAACAAGCAGTCCGGCGCGAACACGGTCAACGTCGCGGACGGGGTCAAGCGCGAGGTCGAGCGCATGCGCCTCGATTTCCCCGAGATCCGGGTGCTCGAGATCATCGACACCTCCGAGTACATCCGCCACGCGATCGCCAACGTCCGCAACGCGGCCATCCTGGGCGGCATCCTGGCGGTCGTCGTGCTGCTCTTCTTCCTGCGCTCCGGCCGCTCGACCTTGGTCATCGCGACCGCGATCCCGATCTCGATCGTCGCCACCTTCGCCCTGGTCTACTTCACCGGGTACACCCTCAACATCATGACCTTCGGCGGCCTCGCCCTGGGCGTCGGAATGCTGGTCGACAACGCAATCGTCGTGCTCGAGAACATCTTCCGCAAGCGCGAGCAGGGCGAGAACGCCCAGACCAGCGCCGTCGTCGGTACCCAAGAGGTGGCGCTCGCGATCACCGCCTCGACCCTGACCACGATGGCGGTTTTCCTGCCGATCGTGTTCATGGAGGGGGTCTCGGGGGTGATGTACAAGCAGCTCGCGGTGGTCGTGGCCTTCGCCCTCTTCGCCTCGCTGGCGGTCGCCCTGACGTTGATCCCGGTCCTCTCTTCGCGGCTGCTCGAGGGGCGCGACGCCCACCCGATGAGGACCCGGCTCCAGCCGCTCTACGACCGGAGCGAGCGCCTCCTCACGGCGCTCGAGGGGCGCTACCGGGGCGGCCTCGAATGGGCCCTCGGGCACAAGCGGACGGTGGTCTTCGGCACCCTCGGGCTCTTTGCCCTGAGCCTCGTCCTGGTGCCGTTCATCGGCTCGGAGCTGATGCCCAAGACCGACGAGGGCGAGGTGCGGATCGACGCCGAGATGGCGGTCGGTACCCGCCTCGATCTCATGGACCGGACCTTCCGCGAGATCGAGCGGATCGTCGGCGCCGAGGTGCCCGAGGCCGAGAGCATGCTGACCGACATCGGGGGCGGCGGCTGGCACGCTTCGGGCTCCCACACCGGCAACGTCCGGGTCGCCCTCGTCGACCAGTCGGACCGCAAGCGTTCGTCGCTGGAGATCGCCGAGGATCTGCGCGGCAAGCTCGGCCATCTGCCGGGGGTCACGATCCGCTCCCGGGAGGGCTCGGGCCTGTTCCTCATGCGCATCGCCTTCGGCGGCGGGCAGGAGGCGCTCGAGGCCGAGATCCGCGGCCAGGATCTCGAGCAGGGGTTCGCTCTCGCCGACCGGGTGAAGAAGGCCCTCGAGCCGGTCCCCGGAGTCTCCGACGTGCGCCTCGGCCGCGACCCTGGACGCGCCGAGCGGGTGATGCGGATCGATCGGGAGAAGATCGCGCGCCTGGGTCTCTCGATGCAGCAGGTGGCCAACGTGATCGAGACCAACGTTGCCGGCAGCCGAGCGACGGTGCTCCGCAGGGCCGGCCGGGAGTACGACATCTTCGTGCGCCTGGCCGAGCCCGACCGCCAGGTGCTCCCGGACGTCGAACAGATCTCGCTGGTGACCGCCACCGGCGAGGCGGTACCGCTCCGAAGCGTGGTTGACGTGCGCTACGCCAAGGGCCCGGTGATCATCGACCGCAAGGACCAGGAGCGGGTGATCTCGGTCTTCGCCAACGTCTCCGGGCGGGACCTGGGGTCGGTGGCGGCGGACGCCCGGGAGGCCCTGCGCGCGGTCGAGATTCCGGAGGGCTTCGCGATCACCTTCGGTGGCGAGTACGAGGAGCAGCGCAAGGCCCAGGTGGCGCTCCTCGTCACCATGCTCCTCGCCGTCATCCTGGTCTACATGGTGATGGCGGCCCAGTTCGAGAACCTGCTCGACCCCTTCGTGGTCATGTTCTCGATCCCGATGGCCCTGATCGGCGTGGTGCTGACCCTGTTCCTGACCGGGACCACCTTCAACATCCAGAGCTACATCGGGATGGTGATGCTGGCCGGCGTCGTGGTCAACAACGCCATCGTGCTGGTCGACTACACGAACCTGATGCGGCGGAAGAAGGAGCTGCCGCTCCTCGAGGCGGTGATCGAAAGCGGCCGGCGGCGGCTGCGGCCGATCCTGATGACCACCGCGACCACGGT
>DATKCC010000261.1:0-11653 GCA_035513375.1 Thermoanaerobaculia bacterium
GTCTATGGCTGGCGGCCGGACCTACCGCATCCTGATCGCGAAGCCCGGCCTGGACGGGCACGATCGGGGGGCCAAGGTCGTGGCCCGGGCGCTACGGGACGCTGGCTACGAGGTGATCTACACCGGGCTCCGCCAGACGCCGGAGCAGATCGCCGCCGCGGCGGTCCAGGAGGACGTCGACGCGGTGGGGCTTTCGATCCTCTCCGGCGCCCATAACCGCCTGCTGCCCGAGGTCGTCCGTCTGCTCGCCGAGCAGGGCGCCGGGGATGTCCTGGTGTTCGCCGGCGGGATCATCCCCGAGGCCGACCTCGACTCGCTGCGGCGGGCCGGGATCGACCAGATCTTCCTCCCCGGGGCGGCCACCGGGGAGATCGTCCGGTATTTGAAGCAACGGCTGGCGGCCTGACGCCCCGATCCGCAACCCGAGCGCGAGGAACCCAATGACCCGAACCATCCTCCTGGCCGACGACAGCGTCACCATCCAGAAGGTCATCGAGCTCACCTTCATGGACGAGGACTACCAGGTGGTGGCCGTGGGCAACGGCGACGAGGCCATCGAAAAGCTCGACGAGATCACCCCGGACTTCGTGATCGCCGACGTCCACATGCCCGGGGCGAGCGGCTACGAGGTGGCCCGGCAGTCGAAGAGCCTGCGGCCTGAGGTGCCGGTGCTCCTGCTGGTGAGCACCTTCGAGCCCTTCGACGAAGAAGAGGCCGAGCGTTCCGGATGCGATGCCTTCTTGAAGAAGCCGTTCGACTCCCAGGAGCTCCAGCGGTTGGTCGAGGAGCTGTCGGCCGAGGCGCAGGGGGACGCGACGGCCGAGGGCCCGAGCCCTTGGGGCGAGCCGGAGGCCGAGGAGCCCGCTTCCTCCCCGCCCCGATTCGGGCCGGAGCCCGCGGCGGAGCCCGGGGCCCGGGCCGGATTCGGGTCGGAGGCCGACGAGGACGAGACCGAGCCCTTCTCGATCGGTCTCGACGAGGACGAGGAGCCGCCGCCCACCCAGGTCCCGCCGCCCTCGGAAGAGCTCCAGAGCGCCGAGGGTTGGGAGCTCGAGCCGGCCGGGGAGGCCTGGGCGACCGAGGCGTCGCCCGAGCTCTTCGAGCTCGAGCCCGAAGCGGAGCTGGAGCTCGAGGAGCCGGCAGGCGAGCCGCCCACCGAGCCCGCGCCGCCGGCCGAGGCCGTGGAGGCCCTGCCGGCCGCCGGCCCGCTGTCGGACGCGGACGTCGACCGCATCGCCCGGCGCGTGGTCGAGCTCCTCGGCGACAAGCCGGTCCGGGATGTGGCCTGGGAGGTGGTTCCGGACCTCGCCGAGGTGGTGATCCGCGCCCGGCTCCAGGAGCTCGAGAGCCAGGTCGAGCCCGCCGAGTAGCGCCCCGGCCCCGCCCGATGGAAAAACAGTTCGACCCGAAGAGCTTCGAGCCCCGCTGGCGCGAGCACTGGCGCGGGCTCTTCGCTGCCGAGGCGCCCTCGGAGCGGTCGAGCTTCGTGATCATGATCCCGCCGCCGAACGTCACCGGCAAGCTCCACATCGGCCACGCACTCCAGACCGCGCTCCAGGACCTCCTCACCCGCTGGAAGCGCATGCAGGGCTACAACGCCCTCTGGCTCCCGGGGACCGACCACGCCGGCATCGCCACCCAGTTGATGGTCGAGCGCCAGCTCGAGTCCGAGGGCACCAGCCGGGAGGAGCTCGGCCGCGAGCGGTTCCTCGAGCGCATGTGGGCCTGGACGGCGCAGTACGGCGACAACATCCGACAGCAGCTCGAGCGCCTGGGCGCGAGCTGCGACTGGAGCCGGGAGCGGTTCACCCTCGACGAGGGGCTGAGCCGGGCTGTCCGCGAGGCCTTCGTGCGCCTCCACGAGGAGGGCCTGATCTACCGCGGCGAGTACATGGTCAACTGGTCGCCGGTCCTCGACACGGCGATCTCGGACCTCGAGGTCGAGACCCGGACCGTACAGGGCAAGCTCTACTACGTGGCCTACCCGGTCGAGGATCCCGACCGGGCCGGAGCCGAGCCGGAGCGGGTCGTGGTCGCCACCACCCGGCCGGAGACGATGCTCGGAGACACCGCCGTCGCCTTCGCCCCGGGCGACCCCCACTACGCCCACCTCGAAGGCCGCCACGCCGTCCTGCCGCTGGTCGGCCGCCGGATCCCCTTCGTCGCCGATCCGGCGGTCGAGGCGGAGTTCGGCACCGGCCTGGTCAAGGTCACGCCGTCCCACGACCCGGCGGACTTCGAGATCGCCCGGCGCCACGGCCTGCCGGCGATCCAGGTGATCGACCGCCGGGGCCGCATGACCGAAGCGGCCGGCGAGGAGCTCGCCGGCCTCGACCGCTTCGAGGCCCGGCAGAAGGTGGTCGACCGCCTGCGGGAGGGCGGCCACCTGGTCAAGGTGGAGGACTACGTCCACAACGTGGGCTTCAGCGACCGCAGCGGCGAGCCGGTCGAGCCGCTGGTCTCGACCCAGTGGTTCTGCGACGTTTCGGGGATGGCCGAGCGGGCCCTCGAGGCGGTCCGCTCGGGCGCGCTCACCCTGGTGCCGCCGACCTACGAGAAGACCTGGGAGCACTGGCTCGCCAACGTCAAGCCCTGGTGCGTCTCCCGCCAGCTCTGGTGGGGGCACCGGATCCCCGCCTGGTACGCGCCGGACGGCAGGGTGGTTGTCGCCCGGAGCGAGGAGGCGGCGGCGGAGAAGGCCGGCACCCGGGAGCTCCGGCAGGACCCGGACGTCCTCGACACCTGGTTCTCTTCGGGCCTCTGGCCGTTCTCCACCCTGGGCTGGCCCGAGGAGACCGAGGACCTCCGGACCTTCTACCCGACCGACGTGCTGGTGACCGCGCACGACATCCTGTTCTTCTGGGTGGCCCGGATGGTGATGATGGGCTATCACCTGACCGATCGGTCACCCTTTCATACCTGCCACCTGACGGGCCTCGTGCGCGACGCCGAGGGGCAGAAGATGTCGAAGACCAAGGGCAACGCCGTGGACCCGCTGGAGCTGGTCGAGGAGTACGGCGCCGACGCCGTTCGCTTCACTCTGACGATCCTCGACTCGCCGGGCCGCGACATCCCGCTCGACCCCGAACGGATGGCCGGCTACCGGGCCTTCGGCAACAAGATCTGGAACGCGACGCGGTTCGCCCTGACCCGGCTCGAGGGGAGCGATGCGCGGGTGCTGCCGGAGCTCGGTCCGGAGGGCCTCGCGGCCCCCGAGCGTTGGATCCTGTCGCGCCTCTCCCGGTCGGCCGAGGAGGTGAGTGAGCGCTTCGCGGCCCTCCGCTTCGACGAGGCCTGCAACCGCCTGTACCACTTCTTCTGGGGCGAGCTCTGCGACTGGTACATCGAGCTCGCGAAGCCGCCGCTGCTGGGCCGTCAGAGCGCGGATGAGCGCCCGCGGGTGGGCGAGGTGCTGCTCTCGGTCCTCGACCGGTCGCTGCGCCTCCTCCACCCGGTGATGCCGTTCCTGACCGAGGAGCTCTGGCACCGCCTGCCCGGCCGCGAGGCGATCCACCCGCAGACGATCGCGCTCGCCCCCTACCCGGAGCGGCGCCCCGACTGGGAGGACGCCGACGTCGAGGCGCGGATGGGCGCACTGATCGATGCGGTGACCCGGGTCCGCAGCCTCGCCGCCGAGCTCGGGGTGCGGCGGGGGCAGGACCTCAGCGTGCACCTGTGGGCCGAACCGGATGGCGATCCGGGCCTGGCCGCCTTTCTCGAGGAGCAGAAGACGGTGCTCGAGTGGCTCTGCCCGACCGGTGACGGAGGCGCGGTCGAGCTCTCTCCGGCTCCCGCGGGGGCGAGTCGGGATCTCGTGGCCGGCGTCAATCTCGGCCTGGTGGCCCTCGCCCGGGAGCCGGGCGCCGAGGAACGGGAGCGCCTGGTGGGCGAGCTGGGCAAGCTCGAGGCCGAGATCGGCCGCACCCGGGAGCGGCTCGCCAACCGGCAGTTCCTCGACAAGGCGCCGCCGGAGATCGTCGAGGGGAACCGCCGGCGGCTCGCGGAGCTCGAGGAGCGCCGCGAGCGGCTGGCTGCTGGGAGGGGGGCGCGCTGACGGCCCGCAGGCCGAGCGCTCATGGGCAGCCCCGGATTTCGGGCCTTCCTCTCGGATCTCGGTACCCCACCCGAGGCCGGCGGAGGACGAGAGGCCCTCGGCCCGGTCGACCGGGTGGTGGTCTCCCGGGTGGACTCGACGAACCGGCTCGCCCGGCGGGTGGTGGCCGCTTACGCCGCCGACGAAGCGGCGCCGCCGGACTTTCTGGTGATCGCTTTCGAGCAGACCGCCGGCAAAGGGCGCCAGGGTCGGGTCTGGACGAGTCCCCGCGGCTGCGGGGTCTACGCCACCCGTGTGCTGCCGCTGCCCGGGGGCGAGGCGGAGGCAAGGGCGCTCCAGAGCCTGCCGCTGCTGGCCGGCGCGGGGCTCGTCCGGGGCCTGGCGGAGCTCCTCGAGCCGGGGGCTTCCCCGAGTCGCGCGCAGCTCAAATGGCCCAACGACCTGTTGATCGGGGGACGCAAGGCCGGCGGGATCCTCGCCGAGTCGTTGGCCCTCGGCTCGGGCCCCCAGGTCGCCCTGATCGGCTTCGGCGTCAACCACATCCGACCGCGCGAGGGGCCGGAGCTGCCAGCGGGAGCGACCTGCCTCGCCGACCACCTGGCGGATCCGCCACCGCTCGGCGAAGTGGCGCAGCGGCTCCTCGCGAGTCTCGAGGCCGAGCTCGGCCACCTCGGGGAGCTCCCCTACGCCGTCGCCGCCTACCGTGAGCTCTCGAGCCACCGCCCCGGAGACCCGCTCCGCTGCCGGGTGGGCGGCGAGACGGTGGAGGGGGAGCTCGAAGGCTTCGACGATCAGGGCCACCTGATCCTTCGCCAGGGCCCCGGCCGCGTGCGGATCGCCGCCGGCGAGATCGTAGAGGAGAGTTAGGATCGGGTAACCCGCCCATGCCCACTCGCCAACGCAATCCCGCTCGAATGCCTGACAGGGGCGGCAGTCTCCTGGTAGTAGTCGACGTCGGCAACACCAACACCATCTTCGGCGTCTACCGCGGCGACTCCCTGGCGGACAGCTTCCGGCTCTCGACCGACCCCGAGCGGACCGCCGACGAGTACGGAGCGATCCTGATCCCGCTCTTCCGGCGGGCGGGGCTCGACCCGGAGGCCGCCGAGGCGGTGGTCGTCTCCTCGGTCGTCCCGCCGCTCCACCTCACCCTCGAGACCCTCGCGCGCCGCCACTTCGGCCGCGCCCCGCTGTTCGTCGAGCCGGGGGTGAAGACCGGGATGCCGATCCGGATCGACAACCCGGCGGAGGTGGGCGCCGACCGGATCGTCAACTCTCTCGCCGCCCGGGAGCGCTACGGCGCGCCGGTGGTCGTGGTCGACTTCGGCACCGCCACGACCTTCGACGTGGTCAACGCCGCGGGCGAGTACGTGGGCGGGATCATCTGCCCCGGGGTCTCGATCTCGGCCGAAGCCTTGTTCGCGCACGGCTCCCGGCTCTATCGCGTGGACATCCGCCGCCCCGATCAGCTGGTTGGCAAGAACACGGCCGGCGCCATGCAGTCGGGCATCTACTACGGCTACATCGGGCTCGTCGACGGTATCCTGGAGCGCCTCTCGGCGGAGGTTCCGGATCTCAAGACAGTGGTCGCGACCGGCGGCCTCGCGCCGCTCCTCGCCGCCGGCTCTCGGTTCATCCGCGACGTCGATCCCCTGCTCACCCTCGCCGGCCTGAAGCTGATCCATGAGCGCAACCCGCGCGCCTGAGGACGGGCTGACCGACCTCGAGTACTTCCACGCCATCGAGACGACCTTCATCCTGCAGCGGGGAGCGCCGCTGCTGCTGTCGCCCTCGGACTACCGCGTCATCCAGGGCTGGCACCGGGACGGCGTGCCTCTCGACCTGGTCCTGCGCGAGCTCGAAGAGTTCTTCGAGCGCCGCAGGCAACGGGATGATCCCAGGCAGGTCACGAGCCTGCGCCAGTGCCGGCCGAAGGTCGACGCGGCCTGGCGGAGCCTACAGGAGCTGACGGCCCCGGGTAGGCGGGAGACCGAAGCGGAGCCGCTCGCAGTCGGATCCCGCCTCGGCGCCCTGGTCCGCGCCCTGCCCCAGGGCCTCCCGGGAGGGGCGGCGCTCGCCGAGGCCATCGCGGCGCTAGCCGACCTGGCCGATCCACGGGTTGTCGAGGAGCGGCTGGCGGAGCTCGGGGAGCAAGCGGTGGAGGGCGTCCTCGCCGGGCTCCGGCCCGGCGAGCGCGAGGCGCTCGAGGCGCAGGTCGACCGGACCCTGGCGGCCCTGGCCGGCCGGGTGCCGGCTGAGGAGGCGGCGCGAGCCCGGCAGCGCCTCCTCCGCCAGCGGGCGCGCAGGGAGGCCAAGCTCCCGACCCTCTCGTTGTTCGCCGCGGAAGCCGAGCCTTAGTAGTCGAGGCTCAGTAGTCGAGCCCCCGCTGCTGCCGGGCGGTGAGATCCCGGGCTCCGTTTTCCGTCCTCTGGAGCGTGGCGGAGGAAGCGCACGCTCCGAGGTTGAGCTGGGCATCGGTACCCGCGCTGCCGGCCGCAGCCGCGCTGCTGGCCGGGACGCGGCTCGGGCTGGAGGCTGACTTCGCGCCGAGCGGGCTGCTGGTGGCCCTGGCCCTGCTCGGCCTCGCCCTCGGCCGGTGGACCGGCTGGATCCTCGTGGCTCTCGCTCTGGGGTTACTGAACGGCAGTCTCCGCGGGGCGCCGCCGATCCTGCCGGATCCCGATCGGCCGGTGACTGCGCTCCTCGAGACGACCGGCCACTGGCGCCGGCTGGGGGACGTCCGGTCGGCTGCGGTGACGACGATCGGGATCGAGCAGGGCGGTCGGGTGTGGCCGCGTCCGCTCGAGGCCTACCTCAATCTCCCGGACGGGGACGAGCCCCCGCCCTTCGGCGCCCGGCTGCGGGTCAGGGGGTATCTCAGCCGGCCGGCGGTCCTCGGCAACCCGCCGCTCCGGTCGCCCGGCCCCTGGCGGCTGCGGGTGAAGAGCTCCCGCCTGATGGCGGTGGAAGCGGGGCCCGGCGTGGTCGAGCGCCTGGCCGGAAGCCTCAGGCGGCGCGTGGAGCGGGGGTACGAGGCGGTCCTGGAGGGATCGCTCGCCGACCGGGCGTCCGGGGACGATGCCGCGGGCTCGGGGGCGGATCGGACTCTGCCGGGCCGGGGGCTCGGCCTCCCGTTCGCGCGGGCGCTCCTCCTGGGCGACTCCTCCGAGGTCCCGCCCCGGGTGGTCCGGGGGCTCAGGCGGCTCGGGCTCGCCCATCTGCTCGCGGTCTCCGGGCTCCACGTCGGGCTCGCCGCGGCCCTCGCCCTCCTCCTCGCCCGCTCCCTGCCACGGGTGCCGCGCCTGCTCGTCGGGCTCCTGGCGGTGGCTCTCTACCTGCTGTTGGTGGGGCCCCGGCCGTCTCTGCTCCGGGCCTCGGTCATGGTCACGTTGGCGGTCGCGGCGCTCCTGCTCGAGCGGCCGCCGAGCGCGCTCAACGCCCTCGGTGTGGCGGCGGCCGGGATCGTCCTGCACCGGCCGGAAGCCGTGGTGGACCTCGGCTTTCAGCTCTCGGCGGGGGCGACGGCAGGGCTCCTCCTTCTCGCGCCGCGGCTGACCCGGAGCTGGAGCTGGACGTCCGACCGGGAGCCTTCCGGCCGGCGGTCGGGCCGGGCGTGGGCCCGGCTTCCCGGGCTCCTCCGCGAGCCGCTCGCGGTGAGCGCCGGGGCTCAGCTCGGCACCCTGCCGTGGGCCCTTCCCGCCTTCTGCCTGGTGGTGCCGGTGGCGCCGTTGGTGAATCTGGTCGCGGTGCCCTGGGCCGGCCTCCTCCTGGCAGCCGCGGGGCTCTGGACGGGTCTGGCCGCGGTCGCCCCCGGCGCCGCGGCGCCACTGCTGGGCGGCCTCGATCTACTGGCTGCACCGTTCGCCTGGCCGGCGGGGTTGCCGGCGGCGCCCTGGCTCTCCCTGCCCCTGGCGCCGGGACACCTGGAGGCGACGCTGCTCGCGGCCGCCGCTTTCGCTGCGCTCCTCCGGCCCCGCCTGGGCCTGCCCGTCCTGGCGATGGGCCTCCTCTGGGCCGCGGTGCCCGTATCCATGGCCGAGCTCCGGCAGGGTGGGCCGGTCGAGGCGGTCTTCGTCGACGTCGGTCAGGGGGACGCGATCCTGCTGCGGGACGGCACCGCGAGCCTCCTCGTCGACGGCGGCGGCTGGCCCGCGGGCGACCTCGGCGGCAGGGTCCTGCTGCCGGCGCTCGCCCGGCGGGGGGTCCGGAGCCTCGACCGGGTGCTGCTCACGCATCCGGACCAGGATCACTGCGGCGGCCTGGTCGAGGTGGCGAGCTATCTTGCGGTCGGTGAGGTCCTGACCGGGCCCGGTCCACCCGCCGGCTCGGCCGATCCAGGGAGCCGGTCGGCTCTCCCGTTGGCGGCTCCGGGGGGTTGCGACGCCGAGCTGCGGACCGTCCCGGGCGTCCGCCACCGGCCGGTCGCCGCCGGCGACCGGCTCGAGGTCGGCCGGTGGCGGCTCCGGGTGCTCCACCCGCCGCCCACCGGGGCGGCCGGAGCGTCCGCCGGCGACAACGACGCCTCGGTGGTGGTCCTGGCCGAGGTCTTCGGCCGCCGGCTGCTGCTCACCGGCGACATCGAGGCGGCGGCCGAGCGCCGGCTGCTGGCGGCCGGAGCAGCCGCCGGCGGCGACACCGGTCCGCCGGACCTCGCCTGCGACTTCCTCAAGGTCGCCCATCACGGCAGCCGTTCCTCGTCGACCGATCGCTTCCTCGCCGCCGCCTCCCCGCGCCTCGCCTTGATCTCGGCCGGCGCCCGCAACCCTTACGGCCACCCGGCGGCCGAGATCCTCGCCCGCCTCCGGCGCCACGGGTCGAGGGTCCTCCGAACCGACCGGGACGGCATGATCGTGCTCTCGTTCCACCCTGACGGCCGGTGGGCTATCGACCTCCCCGGAGCCCCGAAACGCTAGCTCACGAGGAGTGGTCGAAGCGGCGGCGATGAGCCCTCTGATAGACTCCGATGGTCGCTGAAACGCCCGTAACCCCGCGCTCCCGACCCGGTCCCGGTGCTCCGCGAGCTCCACGTTCGCAACCTCGCCGTCCTCGCTGACGTCGCGATCGACTTCGGCCCCGGCTTCAACGTCCTCTCGGGCGAGACCGGCGCCGGCAAGTCGATCGTCGTCGACTCGCTCGCGCTGCTCGCCGGCGGCCGGGCCTCGGACGACATGATCCGCTCCGGTGCGGAGGTACTCTCCGTGGCCGGGGTGTTCGAGCCGGTGGGGGAGGGCTGGCGTGAAGCGCTCGCCGCCGCGGGCATCCAGGAGGACGGCGCCGGCGGCTCGCCGGAGCTCCTCGTCCGCCGGGAGATCCACCGCAACGGCCGCAACCGGGTCTACGTCAACGACCAGCCCGCGACCGCCCGGGTGCTCGCCGACCTCGCGCCCTTCCTGCTGCGCATCCACGGCCAGCGCGAGGAGCTGGGCCTGGTGACGCCGGACCTCCAGCGGGCCTGGCTCGACCGGAGCGGCGGCCCGGAGGCGGCGGCGCTGCTCGAGCGCGTGGGCCTCGCCTACGACCGTTGGGCCGGGCTCGCCGAGCGCCTCGCCGACCTGGCCGGCGATCAACGCGCCCGCGAGGAACGACTCGATCTGCTGCGGTTCCAGGCCTCGGAGATCGACACCGCCGCCCTCCGCGCCGGCGAGGACGACGACCTCCGGCGGGAGCGCGATCTGCTGCGCAACGCCGAGGCGATCACCCAGGCTCTCGGCGCTTCGGCCGAGACCCTGTTCGAGGAGGAGGGCTCCGCGGTCGACCGCCTGGCCCGGAGCGAGGATCTGCTCGCCGGGATCGAGGGCTGGCAGGAGGAGGCAGCCGCCTGGCGGGCGGAGCTCGAGGAGGCGCGGATCCGGGTCGAGGAGGTGGCGCGCTCGCTCCGCCGCCAGCTCGACGGCATCGAGGCCGACCCCAGGCGGCTCGACGCGATCGAGGACCGCCTGGCCGCGGTCGAGCGGCTGGCGAAGAAGTACGGCGGCGGCGCCGCCGCGATCCTCGATCGCCGCCGTGAGATCGGCGGCGAGATCGAGCGCCTGGAGGGCGCCGCCAGCAGCCGCGAGGAGCTCGTGGCGATGGCGGCCGAGGCGCTCGAGGCCTACCGCGAGGCCGCCCTCGAGCTCTCGGCGCGGCGGGCGGTCTGGGGCGCCGAGCTCTCCGGCCGGATCCACGAGGAGATCGCCGATCTCGGTCTCGGCAAGGCTCGGCTCGAGGTCTCGCTCCGGCGCCGCCGCAGGGACCGGGGCGCGCTCGCCGTCGACGGCGAGCCGGTCGAGCCCACCCGCGAGGGGATCGACCAGGTGGTCTTCCTCTTCACCCCGAACCCCGGCGAAGAGCCCCAGCCGCTCTCCCGGATCGCCTCCGGCGGCGAGCTCTCCCGGGTCTCCCTCGGCCTTCAGCTCGCCAGCCGTGGCGAGCGCGAGGCGGCTCCGACCCTGATCTTCGACGAAGTCGACGTCGGCGTCGGCGGCGCTCAGGCGGCGGCCCTGGGCCGCAAACTCCGCCGGCTCTCGGCGAGCGGTCAGATCCTCGCCGTCACCCACCTGCCCCAGGTCGCGAGCTACGGCCACCACCACCTCCGGGTGACCAAGGAGGTCGCCGCGGGGCGGACCACGGCGACGATCGAGGGGCTCCTCGCCGACCGGCGCGTGGAGGAGGTCGCCCGCATGCTCGCCGGCCGCGAGGTGACCGAACTCTCGCTCTCCCACGCGCGGGAGCTCCTCGAGGGCGCGGCGGCCGAGGAAGCGCGGGCGGCGGCGTCGTGACCTGGCGGTTCGGCTCGCCGGTAGCGCCGCTCCGCGCCCTGCTCGACCGCGGCGGCGTGCTCGCGATCCCCACCGAGTCGAGTTACGGTCTGGCAGCCGATCCGCGGAACCCGGAAGGAATCGCGCTCGTCTATCGGTTGAAGGGGAGAGACGCCGGCAAGGCGCTGCCCCTGGTGGCCGCCGATCTCGACCAGATCGTGGCCCTGGGCGTCGACCCGGCGGGGCCCGAGCTGGCGCTGGCTGCCAGGGCCTGGCCCGGTCCACTGACCGTGGTCCTGCCGGTCGCCGGCGAGCTCCCGGCCGCCGGCGGCGGCGCCACGATCGCGGTACGGATTCCGGCGCACGCCGGGCTCCGCGGCCTGCTCGCCGAGCTCGGACGGCCGCTCACCGCGACCAGCGCCAACCGGAGCGGTGAGCAGCCGGTGCTCGATCCGGACGCGGCGGCCCGGCTCCTGGCCGGCGAGGATGCCGAGGTGGTCGACGGCGGCCGGCTCTCCGGCGGCCCACCGTCGACCATCGTGCGGTGGCGCGGCGGGCGGCTCGAGGTGCTGCGCGAGGGCGCCGTCGCCGCGGTCGAGGCGCGCCGATTGCTGACAGAATGAGCCTTCTGGGAGCCGAACCGATGCCGCCGACCGCACCCGCCGTCCTCGCCCTCCTCGCCACCCTCGCTCTCGGCTGGGGCCCGCTCGGGGGCGGCGCCGCCGTGGCCGATCAGGCCCCGGCCCAGACCGACTCCGTCGACCCGCGGCCGGTTCCCGAACCGGGCCTGCGCGTCCCGACCTTACCGATCGAGCAGGTCGAACGCGGCCAGACCGGTCACGGCCTGACGGTCTTCTCGGGC
>DATKCC010000262.1:0-3135 GCA_035513375.1 Thermoanaerobaculia bacterium
CACCCCAGAGCTGCTGGAGCCGGCGGTCGCGGCCACAGCCGGCGCGGTAGACCCGATAGCGGATCGGGTTCTCCTGGTAGAAGTCCTGGTGATACTCCTCGGCCGGGTAGAAGGTCCCGGCCGGCTCGATCGGCGTGACGAGCGCCCGGTCGAAGCGCCCTTCGAGCTCCCGTCTCGAGGCCTCGGCCAGCCGACGCTGGCTGTCGGAGTGGAAGAAGATCCCGGTCCGGTACTGGCTGCCGCGGTCGCAGAACTGGCCCTCCGCATCGGTCGGGTCGACGTTGCGCCAGAAGACGCGGAGGAGCTCTTCATAGCTCACCCGCTCGGGGTCGTAGCGAACCTCGACGGCCTCGGCGTGTCCGGTACCGCCAGCGGAGACCTCCTCGTAGGTCGGGTCCTCGACCTGCCCACCGATGTATCCCGAGGTGGTCGCGACCACCCCCGAGAGCTCGTCGAACGGCGCCTCCATGCACCAGAAGCAACCGCCGGCGAAAGTCGCGCGCTCCAGGCTCGCCGCGTCGGCCCCTGGCGCAGCCAGGCTCGAGGCCGCCTCGCCGTTGCCGCGGGCCGGCCCGCAGGCCGCCGGCGACAGCGCCAGGATCGAGATCAGGACCAGGACCTTCCTCGAGTGGGATTCCATACCCCGATAGTACGCGGCTAACGCCGTCCCGGATCGAGCGGCGCCGGCGGCTCGCGCTCGATCCCCGGGCCCTTGCCCCAGAGCACGCTCGCCCACACCGAGGCGCCGAGGGTGAGGACGATGAAGCCGATCGAGAGCCAGGCCGGGAGGTGGACCCACTCGGCGATCATCAGCTTGACCGCCGCGAAGGCGAGGACCGCCGACAGCCCGTAGTGGAGGTAGGTCAGCTGGGGCAGGGTGTGGGCGAGGACCAGGTAGAGCGACCGCAGGCCCAGAATGGCGAAGGCGTTCGAGCTGTAGACGATGAACGGCTCGCGGCTGATGGCGAAGGCTGCGGGCACCGAGTCGATGGCGAAGACTACGTCGGTCAGCTCGAGCCCGAGCACGGCGATCAGCAGCGGGGTGGCCACCATACGGCCGCCCTCCCGGACGACGAAGCGGTCGCCGTGGATCCGGTGAGTCACCGGCAGGTGCCGCGACAACCACTCGACGGCCTTGTTCTCCTCCTGGCGGGAGGGGTCCTCACGGAAGGTCCGCCAGGCCGCGGCGAGGAGGATCGCGCCGAAGAAGTAGACCACCCAGTGGTAACGCTCGATGGCGGCCGCCCCCAGGAACACGAACAGCCCCCGAAGGATCAGGGCGCCGAAGATCCCCCAGGTCAGCACCGTACGCTGGTTGTCCCTGGGGATGCCGAGCATCTGGAAGATGATCAGGAAGACGAACAGGTTGTCCACCGAGAGGCTCTTCTCGATCAAGTAGGCCCCCAGGTAGTCGACCGCCGGCTGGCCCCCGAAGCGCCACCACACGAAGCCGCCGAAGGTGACCCCGACGGCGATCCAAACGACGCTCCAGAAGGCGGCGGACCGCTTCGAGTCGTGGCGCTCGCCGCGGTGGGCCCAGAGGTCGATCGCGAGGAAGCCGAAGAGGACTGCGGCGAAAATCGTCCAGGTCGAGGTCGAGATTTCGAGCATGAGGCCTTTCTACACGCGGCGCGGAGGGCCACCGCCGACCTGCGGGGGATGCACCGGGTGCGCCATAAGCCGGGCCGCAGCGCCTATCCTGTCACCAGGCAGCTTGGCCCGCTCACCGCTGTGCTGCTAACCTCCGATTCGACCCGGTCGATCCCGACCCCTTGCCCGCCCGCGCGGAGACGGAGCCTGTCATGACCCTGGCCGCCTACAAGTTGCTGCACGTCATCGGAATGGTCTTCCTCTTCGCCGCCCTGGGCGGATCGGTGCTCGTTCACTGGGTCCGCCTCGAGGAGGGCGCCCGGGCCCGGGCGCGAAAGATCGCCGGAATCACCCACGGCCTCGCCCTCCTGCTGGTGGCGTTCGCCGGCTTCGGCGCGCTGGCCCGACTCGGTCTGGGGAGCCCCGCCCTGTGGCCGCTCTGGGTTTGGGGCAAGATAGTGCTCTGGGCGCTCCTGGGCGCCGCGCCGTTCGTCCTCCGGAGCAAGCCCACCCTGGCGAGCTTGCTCTGGTGGCTGCTGCCGCTCCTAGGCGCGGCCGCGGCCTACCTCGCTCTCTACAAGCCGGCGTAGGGTGGGCCTTGGCCCACCTAGGCGCGGCCGCGGCCTACCTGGCCTTCTACAAGCCGGCGTAGGGTGGGCCTTGGCCCACCGGGATTCCGCCGGGATACCCGGGCCCTCGTCGGTGGGCCAACGCCCAGCCTACGGCGCCGCTGCGGGGTAGCCTTCGGGCAGCGTCATCCCGAGCGCTCTGACTAGGAAGGCCAGCAGGTCGGCCCCTTGCTCGAGGATCTTCGACACCGGCTTGCCCCCGCCGTGCCCGGCGCGGGTCTCGATCCGGATCAGCACCGGGTCGGTGCCCGCGTGGACCTCCTGCAGCCGGGCCGTGAACTTGAAGCTGTGCGCCGGGACCACGCGGTCGTCGGTGTCAGCCGTGGTCACGAGCGTGGCCGGGTAGTCGGTGCCCGGCCGGAGATTGTGGTACGGCGAGTAGGCATGGAGGGCGCGGAACTCCTCCGGGTCGTCGGCCGAGCCGTAGTCGTCCACCCAGAACCGGCCGGCGGTGAACTGGTGAAAGCGGAGCATGTCCATCACGCCCACGGCCGGGAGCGCGGCGGCGAAGAGCTCCGGCCGCTGGGTCATCGCCGCGCCGACCAGCAGCCCGCCGTTCGATCCGCCCTCGATCGCCAATTTCTCCGGGCGGGTGTATCGGTTCTCGATCAGCCACTCGGCGGCGGCGATGAAGTCGTCGAAGACGTTCTGCTTGTGGACCTTGATACCGGCCTGGTGCCAGCTCTCTCCGTACTCTCCGCCGCCGCGCAGGTTGGCGACCGCGTACACGCCGCCCATCTCCAACCAGGCGATCCGGGCCGGGGAGAACCCCGGCGTGAGCGAGATCTTGAAGCCGCCGTACCCGTAGAGCAGCGTGGGGTGCGAGCCGTCGAGCTCGAGGCCTTTGCGATGGGTGAGAAACATCGGCACCCGGGTCCCGTCCTTCGAGGTGTAGAAGACCTGCTCGACCTCATAG
>DATKCC010000263.1:0-2020 GCA_035513375.1 Thermoanaerobaculia bacterium
CCGGTAGTGGACGCTCACCCGGTCGGTCGCCGCGGGGCTCTCGCCCGAGCCCTCCTCGAGCGACTGGAAGATCAGCCCCGAGTCGCTCTTCACTACCCCGGCCCCGGCGGCGGCCTCCGCCAGGAACGCCGCCCCTTCCTGGCGCTCGGCCACGATCGCGGCCTCGGCCCGGGACTGGGCGAGCTGCTGGAGCTGCATCATGTACTGCTGGGGATCGACTTTCGGCTCGTTGCCGAGGACGCCGTCCGCGAGCCCTTGCTGCACCGCCTCGAGCTCCTGCTCGGTCAGGTGGAACTGAGTGAGCCCCTGGGAGACGGCGAGCCCCAGGGCGTAGAAGGTCTTCGAGTCCTCGTCGCCGACGCCGTTCGCCGCTTCGCTGGCCGACTCTCCGTCCGATTGGTCCGACTCCTGCATCGCGCAAGCCGGTGTGGTGGCTATCGCCAGGACGAGGATCCCGAGTAGACTGTAGAGTGGTTTCATCGGCAGACGGCTCCCTTCAGGAGGATCGGCTTCGGGCGAGGAACGACTTCGAAGAGGAGCGAAGATACCATAGCGATCGATGGAGGAGGTGCAACCCATGAAGCGAGTTTCCCGAGCCGAGCTCGAAGCCCTGATGCAGTCGCGAGACGGTCTCTGCGTCTCGATCTACGCGCCGATGATCAAGGCCGGAGCGGAGACCCAGCAGAACCCGATCCGGTTCAAGAACCTCCTGCGCCGGGCGAGCGAAGCGCTGGAAGAACGGGGGCTGGCGCCGCGGGACGCAGAGCGCTTCCTGGCCCCGGCCGCCGAGCTGCTCGACGACAGCCCTTTCTGGCAGCACCAGAGCTCCGGGTTGGCCCTGTTCCTGGCGGCGGGGTTCTTCCGCCACTACCGCTTGCCGGTCGAGGTGCGGGAACTGGCGGTGGTGGAGGACCGCTTCCACTTGAAGCCGCTGCTGCCCATGCTCTCGGGCGACGGCCGCTTCTTCGTTCTGGCCCTCTCCCAGAATCGCGTCCGCCTGCTCGAGGCGACCCGCCACAGCGTCCGCGAGCTCGACCTGGGGGATCTCCCCACCAGCTTGAACGAAGCTGTCGGCTACGAGGTCGAGGAAACTCACCTGCAGTTCCACACCGGCACCCCGCGGCGGACCGGCGAGGTCGTCCGTTCTGCCGTCTACCACGGCCACGGCGCCGGCGAGGAGGACACCAAGGCCGAGATCCAGAAGTTCTTCAACCTTCTCGACCCCGGGATCGGCTCGCTGATCGCCGATCGCGAGGCGCCCCTGGTGCTCGCCGGGGTGGAGTTCCTGTTCCCGCTCTACCGTCAGGTTTCGGGGCACCCCCGCCTGGTCGAGGGCGGCGTGCCCGGAAACCCCGACGAGCTCTCACCCGAGGAGCTCCACGAGCGGGCCTGGCGCGTGGTCGAGCCGGAGTTCACCCGCGCCCAGGAAGTGGCCGAAGGCCGGTTCCGGGAGCTGCGGGGGTCCGGCCAGGCCTCGGGCCAGCTCGAGGAGGTGCTCGCCGCCGCTCACGACGGCCGGGTGGACACGCTGTTCGTGGCGCTGGGGACCCGGCGCTGGGGCGCCTTCGACCCCGGCCGGCGGACGGTCGAGCTCTCGGACCACAACGGCCCGGGTACCGAGGACTTGGTCGACCTCGCCGCCATCCGCACCCTGCTCACCGGCGGCAAGGTCTACGCCGTGCCGGCGGGGAAGGTGCCCGAGAGCGGGGAGGTGGCGGCGGTCTACCGCTACTAGCGCAGCGGCAGCTCGATCGTGAACACCGTTCCCGTCGGGGCGTTGTCCTCGACACGGATCGTGCCCCGGTGGTCCGAGACGATCCGGTGGACGATCGCGAGGCCCAGGCCGGTGCCGCGGCCCTTGGTCGAGTAGTAGGGAAGAAAGAGCTTGTCCTTGGCCGTGTCCGGCACGCCGCGGCCGGAGTCGGTCACCGCGAGCTCCGCGTGGCCGTCGGCGCTGCCCGCCCGCACCGTCACCCGACCCGGCGGTTCGGTCGCCTCGAGGGCATTGTCGAGCAGGTTG
>DATKCC010000264.1:0-3804 GCA_035513375.1 Thermoanaerobaculia bacterium
CCAAGCGGCGCGGCGATGCCGAGGCGCGGCCAGACGCCGACCGGACCGAGAACGCCGCGCCGTCCCCTGGTCGGGGTCCCTCCGGTCCGCCCCCGCCTCCGCCCCCTTCGCTACCCTCATTGCACTTCCTCCAGCGCCTCCGCCTCCTCCAGCGCCTCCGCATCCTCCTCCGCTTCGACCCCCACCCGCCGCTGGACCCCCACCGCATGGAGCTCCAGCGCCGCCATCGACGGCAGCCCCAGCGCCAGCACTACCGCGAACTGCAAGCCCCGGAAGAGCAGCACCGCCGAAGCCGCGTCCACCCGGTCGACGCCGAAGGCGCCGTAGAGGGCGATCATCGTCGCCTCCGCCGCCCCCAGGCCTCCCGGAGTCCCCAGGAGCACCCCCGCGGTCAGCCCCAGGGACACCGTTCCCACCACCACCAGAGGCTCGATCTCCGTCCCCAGCGCTGCGAAGACCGTCCACTGGGCCGCCGCGACGAAACCGAACAGGGCGAAGCCCAGAGCGACGGTCCGGACCCACAGCCCCGGGTGCCCCGCGAGCTCGAAGAACACCCGGGCCGCCGTCTCGCTCCCCGCGAGGAGCTTCCCCACTACCCCCTGCTGCCGGGCCGCCCGCCGCTCCAGGAAGCGCACCAGGCCGCCGCCCGTCTCCCGGGTCGCCCGCCGGGCCCACCAGAACGCTCCGATCGCGGCCGCCGCCAGGCCGAGCGAGAGGCCCCACGCGAGCCGGGGACGGTCGAGAGCGATCGAGGCGCCGATCAGCCCCACCAGGGAGACGCTCGCCATCACCAGGAAGTGGACCGCCTGGTCGAACAGCACCGCGCCGTAGTACACCCGCTTGGGCGCCGGCGGCTCGCTCGCCCGCGACAGGTACCGCGCCCGCATCAGCCCTCCCAGCAGCCGCGCGAAGGGGAGGAGGAAGTTGGCGGCGGCGGTCGCCATCAGCGCGAGGAAGATGGTCCAGCCCGGCGGGGTCTGGAGGATCCGGCGGATCGACAGGCCCTGCCGGAGGGCCCAGAGCGCGAGCTGGCAGATCAGGCAGGCGACCGCCACGGCCACGATCGGTGGCCGGGCGGCCGCCAGGCGCTCGCCGACCTCGCGCCACCCGACCTCGGCCACCAGGCGGTGCACCAGGTAGACGGCGCCGGCGAAGACGGCGAAGCCCAGGAGGCGCCAGAGCCAGGAGCCTCTTCGGGTCTTCGGGGGCTCGAGGCTGTCGGTCATGGCCGGGAGCGGCGGGAGGGTGCCCGGTGGCGGGTGGGAGGGCCGGGGCGGAACCATATCGCGGAAGGGCCTCGGCGGTCGGGAACCGCGCCCTCGCCGCTCCACCGGAGCCCACCGCAGAGCGCCACCGTACAATCGGCTGCCATGTCCCACTGGTTTCGCCGCCGCCTCCTGACAGTGGCAGCCGCGGCCCTCGTGGCCGCCGGCCCGGGCGGGGCCCAGGCCCCGCACGAGGCCTGGCGGACGCTGGAGCTGCCGAGCTACCGGGTCCACTATCCGGCCGCCTCGGAGGCCTGGGCGCTCCGTACTGCGGCCCGCCTCGAGGCGATCCGCGAGCGCCTCGAAGCGGAGATCGGCTACGGCCCCGACCAGGTCGTGGACGTGGTGATCGCCGACCCCCTGTCGCTGCCGAACGGCTCGGCCTGGCCCTTCCTGGCCGGGCCGCGGATGGTGCTCTGGACGACGCCGCCCGAGCCCGCCTCGGTCCTCGGACGCTACCGCGACTGGGGGGAGCTCGTGGCGGTCCACGAGGACGCCCACCTCGTCCACCTGCTCCGCCCCTCCCGCAACCCGTGGCGTCGCGGCCTCGCCCGGCTCCTCCCGGCGGGCGGAGTGGGGCCGATCTCGAGGCGCGCTCCGCGCTGGGTGACCGAAGGCTACGCCACCCTCCTCGAGGGCCGGCTCACCGGCTCGGGGCGGCCCAACAGCGATCTCCGGGCGGCGATCCTGCGCCAGCGCGCACGGGCCGGGCGGCTCCCGGGTTACGGCGCCCTCGGCGCCGGCGACGAGAGCTGGCTCGGCCGATCTATGGCCTATCTCGCGGGCTCGGCCTTCCTCGAATGGTTGGAAGCTCGGCCCGAGCCCACGGCCGGGCTGGCTCAGGAGGGCGCTCCGCGGAGCACCGCGCCGGAGGGGAGCCTGCGCGACCTCTGGGCGCGGATGACCGCTCGGCGGGACCGGAGCTTCGACGACGCCTTCCGCGGCGTTTTCGGGGCCGGCCCGGCCGAGCTCTACGGTCGCTTCACCGCCGAGCTCGGCTGGCGGGCGCTGGAGGTCGAGCGCCGGCTGGCGGCCGGAACCGGCCAGCGCGCCGCCCACCTCGCCGGACAGGGCGGACAGCTCTGGCAGGACCTCTCCTGGTCGACCGGCGCCCCGGCGATCTCGCCCGACGGCTCCCGCCTGGCGATCGTCCTCCGCCACCGAGAGGACCCGCCGCGCCTGGTCGTCTGGGAGACCGGAGTCGACGAGGAGGCGGAGGAGCGCTGGCGCGAGGAGCGGGAGCGGATCGCGGCGGCAGATCCCGAGGACGTGCCGGCGGGCCGGACCGGGCCGTTGCCGCGGGAGCCGGTCGCGAGCCTCCCGACCTTCGACGGTCGGCAGCCCCTGGAGCCCCGCTGGACCCCGGAGGGCGAGCGCCTGCTGTTCACCGCCCTGGGACCCGACCCGGACGGTTTTCTCCGCGCCGACCTCTACCGCTGGAATCCGTCGACCGGCCGGGTGGAGCGGCTGACCCGGTGGGCCGACCTGCGCTCCGCCGATCCGCTCCCGACCCCCACCGGCGGCGACGGCAGGGCGGTCGCGGTCCGCAAGCGCCAGGGCTTCTCCCAGCTCGTGACCGTCGATCTCGCGA
Organism: Thermoanaerobaculia bacterium; assembly: GCA_035513375.1. Lineage (GTDB taxonomy): Bacteria > Acidobacteriota > Thermoanaerobaculia > Multivoradales > DATKCC01 > DATKCC01. The sequence continues at coordinate 2,857 of DATKCC010000264.1, forward strand.
CCGGCGCCGCCAGCGCTCTGACCGAGCCTTCGGTGGAGGTGGTGTGGGCGAGGCCCCGGGTGTCACCCGACGGCCGGCGGCTGGCCGCGGTGCGCCACCGCGACGGAGTCTGGCGCCTGGTGGTGGCGGAGCTCCTCGGGCCGGAGGGCGGTCCCCTCGCGTTGGGGGAGGTCCTGGAGCTCCCGACTCCCGAGGGGGCGACCGTCGCCGACCCGGCCTGGGGGCCCGGGGGCGCGACGCTCTTCGCCACCGTCGGCGCCGGCGGGTTCCTCGACGTGTGGGCGTTCGCGGTCGGCGATCCCGGCGAGGAGACCTCCCGCCGCCGGCTGACGCACACGCTGGGGGCGGCGCTCGCGCCCGAGCCGACGCCCGACGGCGCGGCTCTCTTTTACCTCTCGCTCGAGCACGACGGGCTCGATCTCTGGCGGATGGAGCTCGGCGAGGCCGCGGTGCGGTCTTCGCTCCGAGGCACGGGGCCGGCCGAGGACCCGGCGGAAGGGGCGCCGCCCGCCGCCCGCCCCGGCCTCCCGCCCGAGCTGGCGCCGGCGGTCCTGCCGCCGCTCCCGCCACCGGTCGAGCCCTTCGCCGAGGCCGTCCTGCCGCCTCCTGTGCCCTACGGCGCCGGGCCGCAGGAGCTCACCCCCCTCGTCGGCTTCGCCTTCGCCCCCTCCGGATTGGCTCTCGAAGCCGGGGTCCGCGGCGGCGATCCGGTCGGCCGCCTGGATTGGTTCCTCCTGGGCTCGCTGGGCGATGCCGGGGCGGTCGAGGGCGGCGTCGTCACGGCTGCCTGGCGCGGGCTCCCGGTCGAGCTCTCGGCGGCGGTCTTCGCCACCTCCGAAGAGCCGTCGCGCCAGGACACGCCGCCGCCCGCGGGCGGCTGCGCCGCCCCCGCCCCGCTCGACCGGGAGACGAGCGGCCTCGCTCTCGCGGCCGCCTGGGACCGCCGCT
>DATKCC010000265.1:0-4910 GCA_035513375.1 Thermoanaerobaculia bacterium
TCCTCGTCGGCCTCGAGGCCGAGGCGGCGGAGGAGGTTCTGGAGGATGCGGGCGGTCAGGCCCCATACCTGGTGCCGGCCGACGTGGTAGATCCGCAGCGACCTGTCGACGCCATCGATCGAGACGACGTGGTCCTCGATCAGGTTCGGGCGGGCGAGGGCCGTGAGCGGCAGGCTGAAGACCTCGGAGATCTCGCCCCGGTCGATCCGGGGCGCGAAGGCCTGGGGGATGGCCCCGACGCAAGGGACGATCCGGTAACCGGTCGGCGTCTCGGCCTGGTCGAGCTCACCCAGCCGAACGACCGAGGCCGGCGCCAGTCCGACCTCCTCCTCGGCCTCCCGGAGCGCCGCTTGCCACATGTCCTCGCCGAGCTCACGGCCGCCCCCCGGAAAGGCGATCTGGCCTTTGTGGTGCGGCAGGTCGATCGAGCGCTCGGTGAGCAGCGTCCAGATCTCCCCGGCATCGACGAAGAGCGGCACCAGCACCGCCGCATCCCGTCCTTCGCCTGCGGGCAGGCGGCGCGGCGGCGGCGACTCGAGCCGCCGGCGCAGCTCCTGTAGCCAGCCCTCCCGGCTCATGGCTCTCCGGGGCCTCCGAAGAGGGGAACGATCCGGAAGGCCACCGGGCTCGCCGGCTCGCCCCCCGGAAAGGAGACACCGAGGTGGTAGAAGGCGTAGGGTCCGGTGCTCCAGGCCACGCGATGGCGCCGGTCGGGCTCGCCGGGGTCGAGGACGAAGACCACCCCGCCGTCGGGGGTCAAAACCGTGCGCAGGAGCTCGGCGCCGGCCAGCTCCACCTGGGTCGGGCCACCGGGCGCCACCTCGAGCCGCACCGCCGGCAGCGCGACGGCGCTGCCGATCCAGAGCCCGCCGGTTCGTCCGCCCCTGACCCGCAAGCTCCCACCCGGGCCCTCGGCGACGCCGCCCGGCTCGAGCCGCAGCCAGAGGGGCCCGTGATGGATCTCCTCGACGCCGGGTAGGGAGCTCTGGGTGGTCTCGAAGGGGAGGATCCTCGCCGCCACCGGGGAGGCGTAGGGCTCGCCCGCGGCGACGCCGGTGGGCGAGAGCCAGGCGGGGTAGAGGAACGGGGCCGCCAGGATCGCCACGGCGAAGACCCAGCCTGGCCCGAGCGGCCGGGCGGCCAGGAACCAGAGCGCCGGGTAGAGCGGCAGGAAGAAGGCGGCGGCCACCGGATCGGCCGAGCCGGCGAGGTCGAAAGGCCGCACCAGGGCGAGACCGGCGACCGCCGAGCCGACGGCGAGGGGGATGGCGGAGCGCCCGCGCTCGCCGTTGAAGGCGGCGAAACCCAGGACCAGGGGCAGGAAGTAGGGCAGCAAGCCGACGTGGCGGCCCGCGGCGAGGAAGAGTGCGCTCCAGCCGAGGAGCCGCGCGTCGAGGACCTCCTCCGGCGGCCCGCCCGGGAGCCAATCGAGCCCGCCCTCCACCGCCGGCCAGAGCGACGCCGGGAGGTCCACCCCGGGGAAGCCCGTCTCCGGGGTGAACAGCCGGCCGCCGCGGTCCCAAGGCAGCCAGCCGCCACCCACCAGGGCGCCTAGCCCGCCCCAGGCTGCCAGCACCGCGACCGCCGCCACCAGGAGCACCGCCCCCCCGGCCCGCCGCCGGCCGGGCGGCGCGGCCAGCGCGAGCGGTACCAGGAGGACGAGGTAGAAAGGGTGGAAGGCACCCGCGGTCGCGGCCAGCGCACCGACGCCGATCCAGCGCCCTAGGCCGCGGCCGGCGCCCTCGCCCGGAAGGCTGCCGGCGAAGATTTCGGTGAAGCGCAGGGCCGGACGTCCCTCCCCCCGGTAGGCGACGGCGAAGGCCAGGGCGACGAGGCAGGCCGCGAAGAGCTCGGGGGTCGGCCGGAAGGTGTAGACGAACGCGACCGAGGCGAAGGTGAAGGACGCCACCCAGAGCGGCGCGGTCGGCCCGAGCCGGCGCTCCAGCGTGGCGGCGGCGGCGACCGCCGCCAGGGCCAGGAACAGGGCGTTGGCAACCGCCGGTCCCCGGACTGGAGAGACGCGCACGAAGGGCGCGGCGGCCAGCGCCCACGGGACCGGCGTGCCGAAGGTGATCCGCTCACCCCGGTCTGGGCTCCGCAGGACCACCCTTTCGGGCGCTCTCCCGCGGTGGGCGACGAAGCGTTCGAGGTCCGACCGGCTCCAGGCGAGGTCGAGGTCGAACGCGAGGCTCGCCGCCTGGAGGACGTGGGTCGCTCCGTCGCCCGGGAGCGGTCGCCCGGCCGGTGGATCGAAGGCGGCCGCGCCGCCGAGGTTCGCGGCCAGGAGGGCGGACAGCAGCGCCCAGCACCCGCGGCGGACCCCCTGCGTCCCCACCCCGGCGTCCGGCAGCCGGACCCCCCGCCGCGTCGGGGTGAGGGCCATCAGAGGCTCAACTCCGAAACCGGGCCGCCCCAGTCGTCGCAGCCGCCTGCGGCGCCGTCCCACGACAGGCCCTGGCGATCGGTGGTCCCGGGTGCGGTGCCGCCCATGATGCGGGTAGCCGCGCGGAGTGTCGCCGCGCCAGGCGGCCTGCGGAGCTCGACCCGGAAGCGGTGGCTCTCGCCGGGGTCGAGGTCCCGGGGCAGGGGAAGCCAGGGGCTCGCGGCCCTGAGGTCCCGGCCGCCGGCAACGAGGGACACCTGGAGGGCGATCCCCCCGGGGCCGCGGTGCGCTGCGAGCCAGCGGGCCGGGCCGCGGTTGGTCATGGAGAGGGTCACGCTCCGCAGCTCGCCCTCGGGCCAGGGCTCCGGTGGCCCCAGCCACGCGAGCCGACCCGGGAGCCGTTCGCGGGTGAGGCTGCTGGGGGGCGGCGGGGCCGCCGGCCGGTCGCCCGGTGGCTCGGCACGAGCCCACTCTCTGCAGGCGGCCCAGATCGCGCCGGCCGCCGCAGCTGGGTCGTGGTGCCGCCGGACGTGCTCGCGGGCCGCCGCGCCCATGGCGGCCAGGCGCTCGGGAGCGGCCAGCAGCCCGGCCAGCTCGCGTGCCAGTGACTCGACTTCGCCGCCGTCCTCGGCCAGCGGCACCTTGACCACCACGCCGTCCGGGAGCTCGGCGAACTGGGCATACTCGGAGACCACCGCCGGGCGCCCCAAAGCCATCACCCGGAGCAGCGAAGCCGAGGTCTCGCCGGCCGTCGGGTAGCGGAGATTGAGCGCGAGGTCGCAAGCGGCGATCGAGGGCCCGAAGTCCTCGGGAGCGACGAAGCCGGTGACGTGGACCCGGTCCGCCACGCCCAGCTCGCGCGCGAGCTCCAGGAGATCGTCCGCGCGCTCCGGGACGGTCCCGGCCAACCTCTCCGGCGCCGGCCGGCTTGAGGCGGCGAGAACCTCGCCGACGACGAGCAGGTGGACCCGCGAGAGCGCTGGGGTGGCCAGCGCCTCGACCGCCCGCGCGGTCCGCTTGATCGGGGTCTGGAAGCCGTAGGATCCGAGGACCGGCGCCTCCTCGGGTACGCCGAAGCGGCGCCTGAACTCCCGTCCCGCCCCAGGGTCGCCAGGCGGCGGTAGCGGCAGACCCATGGGTACCACCGCGACCCGTACCTCCGGGTCCTCCTGGGAGATCGACTCGGCCGCCCGACGGTTGTGGACCAGCACTCCCCGCTGGCTCCGGAGCAGGGTCCGGTGGGCCGGGAGCTCGAACAGCATCGCTTCGACCCGGGCGCCCCAGGCGCGGGGCGCGGCCGCCGCCTCGCCGATCCAGCCGTGGTCCGCGGCCAGGCGCCGGCGATATGCCGCGAAGTCGCGCTCGCCCAGGGTCTCTTCCGAGAGCAGGTGGTGGAGCACCAGGTCGTGGAGGACGAGCACCCCCGGGCGCTCGAGCGCCATCGCCTGGACCGGGGCGTGGTGCCGGTTGTTGCCCATCTGGTAGAGGGCGAGCCGCGGCGCGGCGCGCCAGCCGCCGGCCCCTGCGCTCGGCCGCGCCTCCTCGGCCGGGACTACGCCGAAGCGCTCCGCCACCGCCGGGTCGACCGGCTGGCCGGGCAGCCCCAGCACCCGGACGTCGCCCAAGGCCATCAGGGAAGGCAGGAGGTCGACCGAGTAGTCGGCGATGCCGGAGCGCACCGGCGGCAGCGGAGAGAGGTAGTCCAGGGTCACGCTGTCCGGGCGGCGGCCTTGCGGCCTTGTAGGCGGGCGGTCTCGGCCATGCGGCTGCGGAGCCAGGACTCGATCAAGGGATCGAGGTCGCCGTCGAGCACCCGGTCGGCGTCGCCCAGCTCGAAGCCGGTCCGGTGATCCTTGACCAGCCGGTAGGGGTGGAGGACGTAACTGCGAATCTGGCTTCCCCACCCGGCGTCCGGCTTCTCGCCCTCCCGCACCGCCTGCTCCTCCTCGCGCTTCTTCATCTCGCGGTCGTAGAGCCGCGCCTTGAGCATCTTCATCGCCGTCGCGCGGTTCTTCATCTGGCTGCGCTCGTTCTGGCAGGAGACCACGATGTTGGTCGGAAGGTGGGTGATCCGCACCGCCGACTCGGTCTTGTTGACGTGTTGACCGCCGGCCCCCGAGGATCGGAAGGTGTCGATCCGCAGATCCTTGTCGTCGATCTCGATCTCGAAGTCGTCGTCGACCTCGGGGTAGACGTCGACCGAAGCGAAGGAGGTGTGGCGGCGGCTCTGGGCGTCGAACGGGCTGATTCGCACCAGGCGGTGGACGCCGGCCTCGGACTTCAGGTACCCGTAGGCGTAGGGGCCACGGACCGCGATCGTCGCGCTCTTGAGCCCGGCCTCGTCCCCCTCCTGGCGGTCGAGCAGCTCGGCCTCGAAGCCCGACTTCTCGGCGTAGCGCAGGTACATGCGCAGGAGCATCTCGGCCCAGTCCTGCGACTCGGTGCCGCCGGCGCCGGGGTGGATCGCCATCAGGGCCGGTTTGTCGTCGTCCTCGCCCGAGAGCATGAGCAGGAGCTCGAGCTTTTC
>DATKCC010000266.1:0-4375 GCA_035513375.1 Thermoanaerobaculia bacterium
CCCGGAGATCGAGGTCACCAGCAGCGCCGCGACCGCCACGTAGCCGAGGAGCACCACGTCCGAGAGGGCGAAGCGCCGGTAGTCCGCCCAGTGGACGACGAAGTACCAGGTGAGCGGGACGAGGGTCGCGAGCCCCACCGCGGTGTGGAGCAGGACGCTCCACTCGACCGCGCCGTGGAACGGCGCCAGGGTGATGACCAGGCCGGTGACGGTCTCGAAGACCAGCGCGGCGAGGGCCACCTTGGTCAAGCCGGCGGTCCAGCCAGTGCGGAATCGGGTGCCGTTCTCCATCGCTGCGTCTCCTGTCGCGAGTCCAGACTCTCTCTTGTCGGTGCCAGGGCCGGTATGACGACGATCAGGCCGCGATCGTGACGAGTCTTCCCATCTCCTCGAGCTGCCGGTGCCGGTGGGCCGCCAGGAGCGCCGCGCCCAGGGCACCGGCCAGGACCGACTCCGGATGGGCGACGATCTCGAGCTCCGGCTGCGCGGCGGCCTGCTTCTCGCCGACCACCTCCCGCAGCGCGGCGAGGAAGCCCGAGTCGTGAGCCATGCCGCCGGTCACCAGGACCCGGCCGTCGGCGCCGATCGCCCGCACCAGGCGCGCGAGCTTCGAGGCGATCGAGAGGTGGATGCCCTTCAGGATGTCCGGGGTCGAGATGCCGCGGCTGACCATGTTGATGACGTCGGTCTCGGCGAGGACGGCGCAGACCCCGGAGCACTTCTCCGGGTTCTCCGACTCGCAGGAGAGCTTGCCGACGTCCTCGAGCGGCACCCCGAGGTAGCGGGTGATGTTCTCGACGAACTGCCCCGAGCCCGAGGCGCACTGGCTGGTCATCCGCACCTTGCCCACCTTGCCCCGGCCGTCGAAGGCGATCGCCCGGGCGTGGAGGGCGCCGACGTCGAGGGCGGCGCGGGCCGCGGGCTCGAGGAACAGGGCGCCCCGGGCGTGGGTGGTCATCGAGTAGAAGTGGCCGGTCCGGAAGTCGACCGCGTCACCGTCGCCGGTCGAGGCGACGTAGGCGAAGGCGTCCGGAGCGACGCCCGCGGCGGCGCAGGCGTCGGCGAAGGCGGAAGCGACGACCTCGCGGACGTCGCGCCGCCGGATGCGCTGGACGGAGCTCCCGAGGAGCTCGCCGCCCTCGCCCGCCCGGCTCCGGACGACGGCGACCGCGACCGAGCTCGCCCCCGGGTCGATCCCGGCGGTCAGGTGGGTTCGTTTCATGCCGTGGCCTCCTGGGCGAAGGTAGGAAGGACTCCGCCCTTGCCCGCGGCGAGGTCCTCGAGCGCGAAGAGGGCCGCGCCCATCGCCCCCATGTAGATCGAGTCGGTGTGGATGTTGATCCCGACCCCGTCGCCGTAGTTCTCCGCCACCAGCTCGCGGAGCACCTTCACGGCCATCGGGTTCCGGGCCACCCCGCCGGTGAACGTGAACTGGTCGAACACCCCGCCCGAGCGGGCGAGGAGCGAAACCGCCCGGAGCATCATCGCCCGGTGGAGCCCGGCGAGGACGTCCTCCCGCGCCTCCCCCAGCGCCAGGCGCTCGCGCAGCTCGGCGCCAGCGAAGACGGTGCAGGTGGAGCTCACCCGCACCTGGCGTTGGGCCTGAAGGGCGAGCGGCCCCAGCTCGTGGAGACCCAGGTTGAGCTCGTCGGCGAGGTACCCGAGGTAGCGCCCGGAGCCGGCGGCACAGCGGTCGTTCATCTGGAACGAGGTGACGACGCCGGTCGCGTCGACCTGGATCGCCTTGGTGTCCTGGCCGCCGATGTCGAGCACCGTGCGGGTGCCGGGGAAGAAGCGGTGCGCGCCCCGGCCGTGGCAGAGGATCTCGCTGCGGACCGACTCCTTGGGGAAGGGGAGGGTCTGGCGGCCGTAGCCGGTGCCGACGAAGGTGAGCTCCTCGATCGGCTCCGCCGCGACCGCCTCGACCACCTGCGTCAGGCGCCGGTCGAGGTCGAGCCGGCCGCCGCTCCCGCGCCGCACGCGCGCCGCGGCCCGGCGCAGAAGGTCCGAGAAGCTCCGGGCCTGAAGGCGGGTCTCGACCGCCAGGATCGCCCGGTCGTAGAGGGCGAGGAGGCGCTCGAACGGCACCTTCCCCGCCGCCGCGATGCGCTCGGCCTCTTCGACGAAGGCGGCGCCGGCGAGGTCGCGGAAGAAGTCGCTCTTGCGGCTTCCCGGCCCGGCGAAGAGCTCCGAGGCCCCGGCCTCGGCCTGGCCGAGGATCTCCGCCACCGCGCCCGAGAGCAGGTCGCGCCACTCGCGCTGGTGCGGTGCGGCGAGGAGCTGGTCGATCTCCTCGCGGAGCTGGCCGAGGTGGTCGAGGTAGAGCTCCAGGCGGAAGGCCTCCTTGAGCCGGGTCTCGAGGTCGGTACGCTGCCCGGCCGCGGCCGGGAGCGCCGCCAGGTGCCGCTCGAGGAGGTGGAAGCGCGCAGCGGTCAGCGCCTCCTCGCGGGCCACCGCGCAGGCGACGTCGTAGCTCGACCGGCTGTTGGTGATCCCGCGGCCGAGGACCTCGCCTTCCTCCGTCAGGAGCAGGGCCTTGGTCGTGGTCGAGCCCAGGTCGATGCCGACAACGCACCTCATGCGTACCTCCCGCGCTTTCGCGACTCGAGCATCTGGAGATAGCTCTGGACCCGGTTCTCGATGTTCGCCTTGCCGAAGTAGCGCGGATCGACCAGGTCCGACTCGATGAACCCGCCGGGGAGACCGGTCCGCTCCTCCAAGGTGCGGAGCATCAGGAGCTGGCCGACCGAGAAGGAATTGCAGGACTTGACCGAGTTGATCAGGAAGCCGTCCGCCGAGTACTCCCGGAGGTAGCGCTCGAGCAGGTCGACCCGGCTCGGCAGGCAGCGGTTGGTGTAGCAGGTGAGGCAGTACTCGGCCAGGCTCTCGAGCGGCCGCGCCGGGTCGTGGCGGAAGCCCTCGTCGTAGAGCCCGCCGACCTTGGTGTAGGTGGCGGCGACGACCACCGCTCCCTCGCGCGAGAACATCCGCCAGAAGTCGTTGAAGCTCGTCCAGTTGGGCGGCCCCTCGACGACCAGCCGATAGCGCTCCTCGCCGAAGGGTCCGTCGGGGGTGGTCGGCCCCTCGCCGCGGGCGATCCGCTCCTCGACCTCGGAGAGGAGCTCGCGGTAGTAGGCGCGGGCGTCCTCGGTCCCCCGGAAGGCCGAGAAGATCGGCCCGACGTAGTACACGCCACCGAAGTAGCCGTCGATCGGCGACGGCCGGTGCTTCGCCGAGTCCCAGACCGAGACCAGGTCGTCCTCGGTCTGGCGCGAGAGCTCGAGGCGCCGGGCGAGCTCGCCCAGGTCGAGCTTCCGGCCGGCGAGGCGCTCGAGAGCCGGGATCACGTCGCGCTCGAGCTGGTCGACGACATAGCGGCGCATCTCCGGGGTGATCCGCCCGTCGGCCTGGTAGGGCACGTGGAGCATCGCCACCGGGCAGCCGTACTCCTCGCGGAGGAGCTCGAACCACTTCAAGAAGGTGAAGCAGCCGGTGTAGGAGAGCAGCAGCAGGTCAGGTGGCGGGATCTTGGTGCCGGTCGGGCCGACGTTGCCCGACTTCATCATCCCCAGGTCGCACTTGACGTAGGTGCAGACGTCCTCCGAGTGCCCGGCCTTCTCGGCCTCCGCGATGTAGCCTCCCGAGAGGTTGCGCATGCCGGACTGGAGGGCGTTGATCTCCGGTAGGACCGGCAGCAGGTCGAGGGCGCCCAGGAGCTCGGTCAGGTTCCCGGGGACGAAGGTGTAGACCACCTTTCGGCCCTCCTCGGCCGCCCGCTCGAGCGTCCGGAAGTGCTCGGCGATCATCCGCTTCTGGCGGAGCTGGCTGGCGTCCTTCGGCGGCGGCACCGGCGGCGGCGCCGGGGCCGTCGGGCGGCTTCTCGTCTCGGTCGTTCTCATGCGCTCTTCCCCCACAGCTTGACCGCGTCGGAGAACGCGCCTGCCTGCTCGCGGATCGGGCCGAGCTGGCCGGTGTTCTCGGCGAACTTGAGGCTGGTGTGCGGGATGCCGGCCCGGTCGAGGGCGGCCTCCAGCATCGGCTGGTCGAGGAGCGCCGGATCGCAGAACGAGGCGGCGGCGAAGACCACGCCGTCGGCGCCGGCGGCGGCGACCTGCTCGATGAGGTGGGCGCCCTTCGTCCCGGAGCCGATGTAGCGGCTGGCGGTCGCGACCCCGCGCTCGAGGTAGGCCCGCGCCAGGGCCGCGACCGGCGCCTCGCCCTCGCGGACCTCGATCGGCCCTTCGAGGTACTTCAGGCCGAGCTGGAAGTCGTCGTCGACGATGTCGCAGCCGGCCTTCTCGAGGGTCCGGATCAGGGCGAGGGGCGGCTGCTCGCAGAACGAGCCGGCGACGACCACCCGGACGTTGTCGTAGGG
>DATKCC010000267.1:0-2434 GCA_035513375.1 Thermoanaerobaculia bacterium
CGCTACCCGGGGTGCGGCCGGGAGCTCGCCGACGGCTACGACGAGGTCTTCGCCTTCCTCGAGCGGACCCACGCCGAGGCGATGGCGATCTTCGCGGCCTTGAGCCCGGACGACCTCCAGGGCCGGTGCGAGACCCCCGGCGGCGCGGCGATCCCGGTCTGGAAGTGGCTCCGCTCGATGGTCGAGCACGAGTGCCACCACCGGGGCCAGCTCTACCTCTACCTCGCCCACCTCGACATCCCCACCCCGCCCCTCTACGGCCTCACCTCCGAGGAGGTGCTGGAGCGGAGCGTGGATTGACCTTCCCCTCCCCGTCGTACTCGTACACCCCCCGCCCGACCTTTTTCCCCAGCCGCCCGGCCCGGACGTGCTGGACCAGGAGCTGGCTCGGGCGGTAGGCCTCGCCGAGCGTCTGGTGGAGGTAGCTCAGGATCGAGAGCCGGACGTCGAGCCCCACGAGATCGACCATCTCGAACGGGCCCATCGGGTGGTTCAGCCCGAGCTTCAGAGCCGTGTCGATGTCCTCGGCCGAGGCGACCCCCTCCTGGAGCATGCGGAAGGCCTCGTTGCCGATGAGAGCGTTGATCCGGCTGGTCACGAACCCCGGCGACTCGTTGACCGTGACGACCTCCTTGCCCATCGCCCGGGCGACCGCGGCGAGGCTCCGGAGGGTCTCCTCCGAGGTCTCGAGGCCGCGGACGAGCTCGACCAACCGCATCACATGAACCGGGTTGAAGAAGTGCATCCCGGCGAAGCGCTCCGGGCGCCCGGTCGCGGCCGCCATCTCGGTCACCGAGAGCCCCGAGGTGTTGGTCGCGAAGAGGGCGTGGGCCGGGGCGGCCGCCTCGGCCTGGGCGAAGAGCTCGAGCTTCAAAGCGATCTCCTCCGGCACCGCCTCGATCACGAGATCCGCCCCGGCGACCGCCTCGGCGAGCGAGCGGTGGAGGGAGAGGCGCTCGAGGGCCGCCTCGGCGTCGTCCGCCCCGACTTTCCCCAGGGCGACCCCCTTGTCGAGGTTCTTCGCGATCGAGCGCCGGGCGCTCTCCAAAACCTCCTGGCTGACGTCCGCCAGCCGGGTCTCGTAGCCCGCCAGAGCCGCCACGTGGGCGATCCCCCGCCCCATCGTGCCGCCTCCCAGGACGGCCACCTGGGTGATCTCGCTCATGACACCGGCAGCGAGTCGACCCCGGTCGCCTTCTCGGCCAGGGTCTTGAGCTCGTCGGCGATCGCGAGCGTCGCCCGGACCGCGGCGGCCACCGCCTCCTGGGCCTCCGGGGAGGTCGCGTGGCGCTCCAGGAAGCGGCGGCCCTCCTCGTGGTGGTGGACCTCCTCGGGCTGGATCACGTCCTCGTAGAGCCGCGCCGTCACCTCGTCGCCGACCGAGCGGCAGTAGGCGATGAACTGGTCGTTTCGTACCCGGGCGATCGCCTCGCAGGTAAACGGCCCGGCCGCCGCCCGCTCGACCGTCGTCCGGAGGCCCCGGAGGTACTGGTAGAGCGGGCTGTAGCCTTCAGCGACCAGGTCGACCGCCTCCGGGTCGTGGCCGAGCTCCCGGAGCCGGTGGGCGATCATCTGGTAGTGGCGCATCTCGTCGCCGCACTGGAGGGCGAAGAGCGTCTTGCCGTCGACCTCGTGGGTCTGGGGCATCCAGTAGCCGGCGACCTCGGCCGCCTCGAGCTCGCTCTTGAGCGCGAGCTTGAGGAGCGTCGGGACGTCTTTCTTCCCCTCCGACTCGGCCTCCAGGATCTCCTCCTCCCCGAGCTTGGCGAAGAGCCCCTCCATCTCGTCGACCAGGGCCTGGACGAAGGCGCGGGAGTCCATGGAGGGACGGTATCACCGGGAGTGGGAGGAGGGCCAGCGGGCTTAGGATTGACGGCAGGGCGTCCGGGCGAGAAACTTGAAGCAGGTCGCCGTGCCCACCCACGACTCTCCCCGCCCGCTCCCGGAGCGCCCGGACCTTCGCCACCTCGAGGGCCAGGCCCGGGACCTCCACAGCTCCGGCGGGGCCCCGACCCTCGCGGCGGCGCAGCTCCACATCGCCCGCCTCTACGGCTTTCCAAGCTGGCCGAAGCTCAAGGCGAGGGTCGAGTCGCTCCTTGAGACCGGGCACCTCAAGGACGCCATCGACCGGAACGACCTGGCCGCCGTCCGGGAGACGATGACCCGGAGCCCGGCGCTGCACCGCGCCCCGCTCGGCTACGGCGGGGACGGGCCGCTCACCTGGGCGGCGGAGAGCCGCGTGCCCCGCGAGCCGCCCTCCCGGGCGCGACTCGAGCTGGCCCGCTGGATGATCGAGAACGGCTCCGACGTCCACCAGGGCGGCGACGGACCCCTCATGCGCGCCGCCCTCTCCGACGACCGGATACCGATGATGGAGCTGCTCGTCGCCCACGGTGCGGACGTGAACGCCCTCTGGCACGGCTTCTACCCGATC
>DATKCC010000268.1:0-2868 GCA_035513375.1 Thermoanaerobaculia bacterium
CTCGGGCAAGACCACCACTCTCTACTCGGCGCTCAAGACGATCGCTCACCGGGAGATCAACGTCACCACGATCGAGGACCCGATCGAGATGGTCTACGAGGCCTTCAACCAGGTCGCGGTCCAGAACAAGGTCGGCATCACCTTCGCCTCGGCGCTGCGCAATATCCTTCGCCAGGACCCGGACGTGATCATGGTCGGCGAGATCCGGGACGCCGAGACCGCCCAGTACGCGACCCAGGCAGCCCTCACCGGCCACCTCGTCTTCTCGACCCTCCACACCAACGACGCCGCCGCCTCGATCACCCGCCTCGCGGACCTCGGCATCGAGCGCTTCTTGGTCTCCTCGACCCTCACCGGCGCCATGGCCCAGCGCCTGGTGCGCCGGATCTGCCCCCACTGCACGACCGAGCGCCAGCTCTCGGACGACGAGGCCCGGACCCTGCGGATCACGGTCCCTGCGGGGACCCGGGTCAAGGTCAAGGAGGGCGAAGGGTGTGTCGAGTGCCGAGGCACCGGTTACCTCGGCCGGACCGGCATCTTCGAGATCCTCCCCCTCGACGAGGGGGTCAAGGAGCTGGTGGTCCGCGGCTCCGATACCGCCGAGATCAAGCGCGAAGCCGTCCACCGCGGCATGCGCACCCTCCGCCAGTCCGCCCTGCGCAAGCTCGCCGAAGGGATCACCACTTTCGAGGAGGTCGTCCGCGTCACCGGATTCGGTTGAGGGGTAGCACGGCCGCACGGGGGGATCCTGCTGCGGGGCGCCGGCCTCGCCGACCAGCCGGGCGTGCTCCTGGTCCTGCTCCTGATGACCGCCGCCGGCTTCGCCGCCGCCACCCGCCTGTTCAGCAAGCGGCTCGGTTAGCGGCGAAGCCGGCGGTCGCCCTCAGGGTCTTCCCCGAGGACCTCTCTACTCGACCTCGATGCGGCTCGCGCCGATCCCCGGCCGACCCTTGAAACCCTTCTCGTAGGGGACGAGGAAGGTGCCAGCGCCATCGGTCGCGAGCGAGGTCCGGCCGGTCTTCTGGAGGCCGCGGCTGTTGAGCCGGACCAGCTCGCCCTGGGGCTGGCCGGCGGCGTCGAGCTCGACCGCGGTGACGCCGAAGAAGACGCCGACCCAGTCGCGCCATACGGCGAGGTAACCGCCGTCGGGCTTCGCCGCGACCGCCGGAGCCACCTGGACGGACCCGTGGCCGTGGCTCACCTGGAACTGGCCGGCGGTCGGCTCGCCGGTGAGATCGACGAACCGGCCGAAGATGTGGCCGTTGGTGCGGTCGATGATCCCCTGCCAGAGGACCAGGAATCCGCGGTCGCCATCGGCGGCGAGGGTCGGACGCCGCTGCTTCTGGGCGGTCACCACGTTGACCTGGCGCACGGGACCGAAACCTCCGGTCGAGGAGTCGTAGGCGCGGACGAAGATTCCGAGGTCGCCGCCTGCGTCGCAACAGCCTTCCCAGGCAAGCAGGACCTGGCCGCCCGGGCTCTGGGCGAAGCTCGTGTACTGGGCCTGCTGGTCCCCCTCGGCGCTCACCCTGGCCTCGGCTCCGCGCGGCCGGCCTTGGCCGTTCAGGTGGCGGGCGACGAGGCCGTTCGCGGCGCCCCCGGCGCCGGCGTCGCGATCGCTTCGCCAGACCGCGAGCACCTTACCGTCGGCGAGGGCGTGAACCCTCGGCCAGCTCTCCAGCCGGTCGGTGGACGACGAGATCGCAAATACCCGTCCCGCCGCCTCGCCGCTGGCGTTGAAGCGCCGGGCCAAGACCCGCCGCTCCTCGAGATCGAACTTCTGGTGGAAGGCCTCCACCCGCAGGTACCCTCTCTCCTCGGCCCACACCAGCAGGAAACCGCCGTCGGCGAGGAATACCGCGGCCGGCTCGGCACCCAATGCGGCGGGACCCTCACCTGGGATCGAGGGCAGGCGATTGGGAGCGAGCCCGAGAGTCCCGCCGCGCTTCGCGCCTTCGGGGTCGAAGAGCTGCCCGCGGACACCGTGCCGAGAGTCGGCCCAGACGACCAGCGAGACGCCGCCGGGCCCGAAGGTTGCCACCGGGTCTCCCTGCTGGGAGTCGACGGTTCGGGTGACGAGGAACTCTCCCCCGCCCGGTGCGAAGGCGGCCGAAGCGGACGAAGCGAGAGCGAGGGCAAGCAGGCCTGACAACGAGAAACCCAGTCGTAAGCTCATGTCCTTCCTCCTTGTGTTGGAGCGAGTCTATGGCAGAACGACATAGGTTGTCAAGGGGGTGACGGGCGGGGGGCTGGACGCCCCCCACCCGGAGGATCACCGAGCGCCGGCGGGCGTCCGGATCTTCTTGAGGAAGCGGTCGAGCTCCCCCTCCGCTTCGTCCTTCGCCCAGCCGTAACGCTCCTGAAGGGTTCCCATGAGCTTGTCGCGGTTGCCCTCCGCACGGTCCAGGTCGTCGTCCGTGAGCTTGCCCCACGCCCGCTTCATGTCACCCTTCCACTGCTTCCAGCGACCTTCGAAGACATCTTCATTCACGACTGCACCCCCTGCAAGGTATGAGAAATCGGCAAGCCGCGGCACTCCCGCGGCCGGCCGGCAGCGCCGCCGATCGGCGCCCCTCGGCCCTCACCAAAGCAATCCTTGGGCCAACCCCTCAGCCTTCGAAGTGGTCGCGCACCAGCCACTCGGCCTTGCGGACCGCGTCGCCGGGATCGGAGACCTTGGCGAACAGTGTGCGGTGAGTGGAGCGCAGGGTCTCGACTTCGGCCTCCGCGAGGAGCTTGACCAGCTCTTCGAGCACCCGCCGGGAGGTGCGGTTGAGCTCGGGGGAATGGAGCTCTCGCTCGAGCAGGGTCTGGGCGAACCGCAGCGGCTCGGGGATCGCCGGAGGCTGGGGCGCGGCCGCTTCGTCG
>DATKCC010000269.1:0-2256 GCA_035513375.1 Thermoanaerobaculia bacterium
GGCTTGCGCGCCACGATCCAGTCCCAGTCGAGGCGCCGGAGCGGGCCGGCCCAGTTCTTCGAGGTGATCTCCGCCAGGTGGAGGCCGGGCAGGCAGCGCAGGACCCCGGCGGCGCTCCAGAAGGTGTGGACGACCGCGTACTCCTCCCCGGGGTTGACGAAGCGCTCGAAGAGCCGGCGCTGGAGCAGGTCGGGGAGCAGGAGGAGCCCGGGCAGGTCGTAGTGCGGGTCGCGGCCGAAGAGGTAGCGCAGCCGGGGCGGGGTCGTCAGGTAGCACAGGCCGCCGGGGCGGAGCACCCGCGCCACCTCCCGGCCGAGCCGGCGGGGCCGGGCCACGTGCTCCACGGTCTCGGCCAGGAGCACCAGATCGAAGGCGCCGTCGGGGAAAGGCAGGCTCTCGCCGCTGCCCCCGACCTGGGCGACCGCCAGGCCGGCCTCCCGGGCAACCGCCGTGAGCTCCGGGTGGAGGGTGACGTCGAGCCCCCAGCAGCCGTACCCCGCCGCCGCGAACGGGAACAGGAAGCCGCCGCCGCCGCACCCCACGTCGAGCACCCGGGCGCCGGCCGGCAGCGCCTCCGGGTAGCGCCCCGCCAGGTACCCAGCCGCCTTCCGGCCCTCCCGCAACCGCCCGAGCGAGAACTCGAGGCGCCCCTGGTAGCCGGGCCCGGCGGGGTCGAGCGCCACCGCCAGATGCGCCCCGGCGACCCGGCGATATACCTCCTCGAGGTCGGGCTCCGGCATCCGGATCAGCCCTTCAGGTGATCGAGCAGCTCCGCCTGGACGAAGCGCCGGAGGGCCTCCAGGGCCGCAGGCGCCGGCGGGCCCTTCTCGGCTTCGACGATCAGTACGTGGGGAAGCTCCGGAGCGTCCGGGTAGGCCTCGTGGCGCTCGATGCCGCGGAAGATCGGGTGCCGGCTCTCGCCGTAGACGGGCCACTCGAGGCGGGTGAAGCCGCAGACCTCGAGCGCCCGGGCGAGGAGCGGCCGGTTCCAGACGAAGCGGTGCTCCCAGCCGTAGAAGGCCCGGTTCAGGTGGAGGTCCATGCGCTGCCTCAGCTCCGGCTCCGCCTCGAGCGCGTAGTGGGTGATCCACACCCAGTCGAGGTTGGGGGTCGAAAGCCGGATCAGCCCGCCCTCGCCGAGCGCGCGATGGCACTCGACGAGGAAGTCGAGGGCCTGGTCGATCCGCAGGTGCTCGAGGAAGTGCTCGGCGTAGACCGCCTCGGCTTCACGGAACTCGAGCCCCTGGGTGACGTCGGCCACGACGTCGACCCCGGGGTAGGCCTGGAAGTCGATGTTGACCCAGCCCGCGAGCCGCTCGCGCCCACAGCCGACGTGCAGGCGGGCGCCGGCTCCCGCCCGCGGCTCGGCGGGGCTGGACCCGCCCGGACCTGAAAGCTTCATGCGCTCGCCCTCCTCGTCTCAGGGCTCGGGCTCACCCCGGGCCGCCGGCGCCGCCGCGCTCCGCCTGGCGGGCTGTGCCGGGGTCGCCGAGCCCGAGCAGGTTGGCGAACAGCCGGTAGGCGCCGGTTACCCCGGCCGGGAGCTGGCGGAAGAAGGAGAGGCCGGTGTAGACCCACTTGCCCTCCCCGACGTCGGCCACCAGCAACCCGCCGCGCAGCTCTGTGGCCTGGGTTTCCCCTTGCTCTCCCCCCTCCCCGGTCGAGTCGGAGCCTGGCCGCATCGGGCCCGCCGCTTCCGCCGGGAGCTCGAGGAGGGCCGTATAGGCCTCGTCCCACTCCCGGGCGAAGTACAGCCCGCGCTCCTGGACCCACCCCTCCCAGTCCTCCGGGCCGATCAGGTTGGGCGTCGTGAACGCCGGGTGGTCCGGGAGCAGGAGCGTGACCGGGGCCTGCTCGTCGGTGACCCGGTCGTGGGGCCGCGCGGCCGCGAGCGGATAGGGGGCGAAGCCGCCCTCGAAGAACGAGTACTGCTGGTAGAGGACGATCGCCAGGCCGCCGCCGCGGACGTACTCGAGCAGCCGGTCGTTGGCGCGGGCGAGGCCGGGATCGGTCTCGTAGGCGCGGCTCCCGACGACGATCGCGTCGAACCGCGTGAGGTCGCGCTCGGCAAGCTCCCGGCCGGTCAGGGTCTCGACCAGGAGGCCGACGGCCGCAAGGTCCCTCGGCAGGCGGTCCGAGGCGCCGGGCACGAAGCCCACGGCGCCGAGCGCGGGGAGGCGGATGTCGGCCGCCGCCACCTCGACCGTCGCCGGCCGCGGGTGGGGCGTCGGCCGGACGTGGGGGTAGTCGACGAGC
>DATKCC010000270.1:0-7152 GCA_035513375.1 Thermoanaerobaculia bacterium
ACGTAGTAGAAGGGGCCGTGCTCGTCCCACCGGAAGTAGAGGCGAACCTCGGCGCCGCCGATCTCCGGCCGGACGCTGGCGCGGACGACGGCATTGGCGTTGTTCGGGATGCACTCCACCGGCTCGATCTGGATCGCCGGACTCTGAGCCGCGCCTGGAACCGAGGCGGACAGGCCGAGGGCGAGGAGCAGCAGGGCTGGCGAGGTGCGTTGCATGGGGTGTCTCCTTGGGGAGGGCGATTGTACCGCAAGCAGCTCCCGGCCGGTTGCCGGACGCCGAAGCTCAGTCGCCGTCGCCCAGAATCTTCGATCGGTAAGCGCGAACGAACGGGGTGTGCTCGATCCTCGGGAGACTCCGTCGGAGCGCGTCGGCGGCCGCCTCGGGCTCGCCGGCCTCGTAGAGCGAGACCGCCATGTAGAACAGCAGCATGGGGTTTCCGTCCGCAGGGTCGCCGCCGCGGCGGAAGTAGGCCACCGCCTCCTCCCAACGGGCGGCGCGATAGGCGATCTCGGCAGCCAGGTACTGGGCGGTACGCGAGTCGGGCCGGGCGTCGGCGACCTCGCGCGCCAACCGGAACGGCTCCTCCAGGTCCCCGCGCGTCCGGGCTCCGGCCAGGAGCCTCCGAGCCTGGGCGAGGTCCTCCAAGTCGTCGTCAGTCAGGGCGGACGCCGGGACCGGGGCCTCGGCGGGCCGTGGCGGCGGTAGGGGCGGTGGCGGCGGCGCGGCCTGGACCGGTGGCGGTTCGCTGCCGTCCGCTTCGCGCTCGACGGCGCCGGGCCCACCGGGGGCCGGCGGCTCTCCTGCGTCCGCCACGAGCCGGCCCAACGCCGGCGTCGCTTCCAGCATCGAGTGCGGGATACGGGCCCGGACCGCGGCCTCGTACCGGATGCGCAGCTCCGCGGGGATCTCCGCTTGCGAGTAGGCGCCGAACCGCTCCTCAACCTCGGCGAGACGCTGGAAGCTCTCGCGGAACCCCGGGCCATCGCCGCTCACCGCCTGGGCGACGCCGAGCTGGACCAAGCACGGAGCCAGCAGCAGGGGCTCCTCGAGGAACCCGAAACAGGCCAGGCGGAGAGTGCGGGCGGCGTCTTCCGCCGAGCCCCTCTCCAGAGCATAGACCCCTTCTCGGAGGAGCCCCAGGTAGTGGGGATGGGCCGCCGAGGCCGGGGTGGCGCCGGCGGCCAGGAGGGCCAGGCCGATCGTGAGAAGGAGGCGGGGCATGTCGAGGAGCGGAGGTCTCTGGGCTCGGAGCGGGCGCAAGGGGGTCAGCTCCCGGTCGTCGAAAGGGCTTCGTGTGGGGCCGGGAGGGGCAGATCGTCGAGCACCGCCCGCGGGTTGGTCGCCGTCAGGAGCACCGCGACCTCCGGGCCCCAGCGCCGGGCGATTTCCCGCGCGGCTGCCGCCAGGCCCGGCGGCCTGCCGGCGAGGTCGTGGGCGTCGCTCGCCACGAAGTGTGCCAGCCCGTGATCGAGGAGCGCCCGCGCCCGCTCCTGGATGCGCCGCCCGTAGGCGCCGACGAGGCTCGCTGCGGTGATCTGAAGCGTGGCTCCGAGGGCGACTAGACGGATGATCGACGACAGGTCGTCGGCCAGCCACTGGATCTCCTCCGGATGCGCCAGTACCGGCCGCCACCCGGCGACCACGAGCTCGTGGACGAGCCCGCCGGGGTCGGGCTCGGGATGGACACGGCTGAACTCGAGCAGCAGGTAGCGCGAGCCGGCCAGCGTGGTCACGTCGGCTCCGGGCCAGCGCCCGAGGGCCTCGAGCAGGCCCTCGCCGACCCGGACCTCGGCGCCCAGGAGCAGCCGCGGAGTGTCCCCGACCTCCGCCGCCACCTTGGCGCGCAGCTCTTCGAGCGCCCCGCCGTCACCGTTCCACCAGAGCGCATGGCGCTGGTGGGGCGTGGCGATGAGCGCGGTGCAGCCGTCCTCGCCGGCGGCACGGCACATTCCGGCCGCCTCCTCGAGGCTCGACGGCCCGTCGTCGATCCCCGGGAGCAGGTGGGCATGGATGTCGATCATGCGCTACGCCGGCGGACAGGGCTCATGGGCGATACGGGCTACGCCGCCGGGGTGCTCGAGTCGGTTTCGGCGTCGGCGATGTAGGACTCGTAGTAGTAGTACTTGCGCCCCGGCCCGGAGGACTCCCGGTGACGGTTGAGCACCGCGCCCAGGATCTTGACGTCGTTCAGCAGCAGGCGGTCCCGGCAGGTCCGGGCGTCCTCCCGGAGCACCTTTCCGGCGCGCAGGCACAGGATCACCCCGTCGGTTTGGGAGCCGATGACGGTGGCGTCGGTCACCGCCAGGACCGGCGGGGTGTCGATAATCACGAAGTCGAACAGGGAGCGGGCCCGGCGCAGCAGCTCGCGCATCCGCACCGAGGCGAGGAGCTCGGAGGGGTTGGGCGGGATCGGCCCTGAGGGGATGATGTGGAGGTTGGCCACGTTGGCCGGCAGCGTGACCCGGTTCGGGTCCTCCCCCCCGGCGAGGATGTTGACCAGGCCGGCGCGATTGGAGACCCCGAAGACCTCGTGAAGGCGCGGCTTGCGCAAGTCGCCGTCGATCAGGAGCACCCGGCGGCCGAGCTGGGCCATGACCACGGCGAGGTTGGTCGAGGTCGCGCTCTTCCCCTCGCCGGAGCCGGCCGAGGTGACCGCCACCACGCCGAGCTCCTTGGCGCTCGCCAGCAGGAGCGCCGTGCGCAGCGATCGGTAGGCTTCCGAGACCGAGAGGCGCGGCCGATCGTGCGGCAGCAGCTCGATCTGGTCCGGCGCCTCCGAGGAGCCCTGGCGCTCCATGACGGAGCGCAGGCGGCCACCCCGGCCGCCCTCCGGCTTCTTGCCCCCTCCGTAGCCGTAGCCGTAGGCGTAGCCGTAGCCGCTCCGGCCCGAGGCCGAGACGTCCGGGATCACCGCCAGGTTCGGGAGCATCAGGCGCCGCTCCACCTCCTCCGGGGTCTTGATCGTCCGGTCCATGTACTCGATCAGGAAGACCGCTCCGACGCCGAGCATCAGGCCGAGCCCGAGCCCCATGATCAGGTTCTGCCGAAGCGAAGGCCGGTAGGGCCCCCCTGGGACCAGCGCGCGATCGACGATCCGGATGTTCGACTCGCGGGTGGTCTGGAGCCGCGCAGCGACTTCGGTCTCCGACTGCTGGCGCAAGAGCATTTCCATCAGGTCCCGGGAGGTGCTGATCTCGATCTGCAGAGTGCTCAGCTCCACCACCGCCGATCCCTGGTCCAGGAGCTCGGTCTTGGCTTTCTCGATCTCGTTCTCGAGGCTCTGCTCCCGTCGCAGCGCCGTCAGGTACTCGGCATTGGCGGACTTGCGGGCATTGGTCACGGACTCGGAGATCGCGCGGTTCAGGTTCACCTCGCCGCGCTCGATCTCAGCCCGGAGCTCGACCATCCCCGGCCAGTTCTCCTTGTAGGTCTGAAGCTTCGTCTGGTACTCCCGCTCCAGCTTGCGGAGCTCCGCCATCAGCTCGGTGATGGTGCCGTCCGACTGGTCATCGGCCACGCTCTCCCGGGGCGCGTCCCGGAGCGCCCGGAACCGGGACTCTTTCTCGATCCGTTCGGCCTTGGCCTGCATGAAGTTTTCGTTGAGACTCTGGAGGCGCTGCAGGACGACGTTCGATCCGGGCTCGAGGGAGATGATGTCGGTCTCGCGGCTGAAGGCCTGGAGCTTGGTCTCCTTGTCCTGGACCTCCTGCTTCAGCGCCTCGATCTGGGAGACCAGGAAGGAGGAGGCCCGGCCGGCGGTGTGGCTACGGGTCGAGATGCCCCAGTCGATGAAGGCCTCCGCGAAGCCGTTGGCCGCGCGGGCGGCGAACTGGGGCGAGGAGGAGCGGTAAATGACGTCGACGAGCTGGGTGGCGGCCACCGGCTCGACCTGAAGGCCGCCGAGGAGCCGCCCGGCCAACCGCCCGAGCACCGCCGCGTCCGCGGCTTCCGGGTCGGTGAGCTTCTCTGAGGGCCGGGTCAGGGCGGCGCCGCCGGGATTGAACGTCGGGTCCTCGGCGAGCCCCAGGTCGACGACCACGCGCTCCGCCAGGCCGCGGCTCGCCAGCAGCTGGTACTGGGTGGGGTAGAACTCCATGTTCAGATAGCTGTCGAGCCACGGATTCTCGGAGCCCGCGATCGGGCTCAAGCTTCGCCGCTCGATCTGGATCCGCGCCCGGGCCTGGTACTGCTTGGGCGTGATCAAGAAGAGCACCGTCGACGCGGCCAGGCTGAGGATGACCAACAGCGAGACCAGCTTCCAGTGGCCCTTGAGCTTGTCGAGGTAGTCGGTCAGGTGGAACTCGGGCTCGAAGCCCGAGACCTGGACCGGAGGGTGCGCGGCCTCCTCGGTGAAGGAAGCCCTGGGGGTTTCAAAGGGGTTCAAAAGAAGGACTCCTTGACGATGACCACGTCTCCCTGACGCAGCTCCGGGTCCGGCACCTCGCCGGCGATCAATCGCTTGTAGCGCACCACGGTCTCCTCGACCCCGCCCCCCGGTGTCCGGCGCTGGAGGCGGATCTTATTCGAGGCGCGCTCGGTGAGCCCGCCGGCGTGGGCGATCGCGGCCAAGAGGGAGATGCGCTCGGTGCTCTTGAAGGTGATCGCCCCCGGCCCGGCGACCTCTCCCAGCATGTAGATGGTCACCTCTTCGGCCGCCGGCACGTTGATCAGGTCGTTGGCGAAGATCGGGAGGTTCACCGCGGTGTCGGCCCGACCGAGCAGGTCGTCGAGCGAGACGGTCACCTGATCGGTCAGACCGTTCGAGGCCCGGCGCAGGATGTGGACCGAGGGTCCCTGGCTCCCCGAGAGGCCGCCGGCCAGGGTCAGAGCCTCGATCAGCGTCAGGCGCCCCGGGTAGTTGAGGGGTCCCGGGCTGCTGACGGCGCCGAGAACCGAGATCGGACGAGAGCGGAACTGCACCACTTCGACCGACACCGACGCCCGCTGCAGGTAGGCGCCCTCGAGCACCGCCTTCAGCCGCGCCGCGAGCTCCTCCTCGGTCAGCCCTTCGGCAAGGACGTTGCCGACCAGCGGCAGCCGGATGGCACCCTCCTCGTTGACCTGATATTGCGCGTTCAGTTGCGAATCCTCGAACACTTTGACGTCCACGACATCGCGCGGACCGATCCTGTAGCCTCCGCCAGGGACGCCCTGACCGGCGGCAGGTGACGCCAGCGCGACCGCGCCGGCGAGTACCAGGAGAAGATAGCCTATCCTACTCATCCGAGGGATGTTAGCTCAAGATAGTCGGGTTCGTCCAGTAACCGCGCGCCCACCCCCCGCGAGTCGGGGCGCGGCGCGGAGGCGCTGCGCACCGCGCGGCGTCTCGGGTCGATCGGTACTCCGGGCGGCTGCAGCGATCACGACCTCAACAACACTCCGGCGGCCGAACTTATGTCAGAGGCGCTGCTGGGAGACAATCTCGCGGACGGCCGGGGCGTCCGCCGCTCGAGCGAGCCCACTGCAGGCGCACGGGATCAGCGCCTTCCTCGAGTGGTCGTTCGCCATGGAGGAGATCCTGGATTACCAGGGAGGGACCCTTGCCAACTTCCCCAACGACTGACCCGGTAGGCCGGAGGCCCCCGGCGCCGCACCTGCCGGTCTCCCTCGCGCTCGTCGGCGCCGGCCCGGAAGCCCGCGACTGGCTCGCCGCCCTCGAGGCGGCGGGGGTCGCGGTCCGCGCTACGGAGTGCGAGGACGCCAGCGGCTTCGCCGCCGCCCTGCGCGATCCCCTGGACCTCGTCCTGGTCTGGGACGACGCCGCGGGCGAGCGCGCGCTCTCGGTTCTCGCCGTGGCCGAGCAGGAAGGCAGCGAGGTCGCTGTTGCGGTGGTGGTGCACGCGGAGGCGGCGGCGGGCGCCCGCGCTGCGCAAGGGGAAGGTGCGGCCGCGCTCCTGGCGCGATCTTCCGCCGAGCTGCTGCCAGAGACTCTGAGGTGGATTCTCAGCGGAGCCCGGCTCGAGACCCGATCGGAGCTCGCCGGTCGCATTGCCCATGACCTCAACAACCGCCTGGCGCCGATCCCGCTCGTCCTCAACCTCCTCCGGCGGTCCGCAGGGCGCCCGCTCGACCCGGGCCAGCTCGACGCCGTCGAGCTCGCCACCCGGGGCTCGATGGCGGCGGTCCGGGAGCTCTCGGAGCTGCTGGCGGCGCCTCCCGAGGCCCCTGTTCGAATCGGCGCCAAGCACCTGCTGGCCCTGGCGGCTCGGAGCTGGCGGCGCCCGCTGGCGGCGACCGTCGGGGCCTCGACGAGTGTGATCGCCGACTACCCGCCCGACCTCGCCGCGGTCCGCGTCGACCCGATCCGGCTGCTCCAGGTCCTCTGGTGCCTGGCGCGCCGGGCGCTCGACGGCGCCGCGGGCGGCGACCTGCAGTTCCGGGGGCGGAACCTCCAGGCCACCCTCGGGCGCGACGCGGCTGCCCTCGGCCCGGCGGTGGAGCTGCGGGTAGTCTGCGGTGGTTCCGCTGTCGAAGTGGGGGAAGGCCCGGAGCCTTCACCGTGGCGGAGCGCCCCTTACGACCTGGCGGGAGTCCGGGCGGTGGTCGAAGCCCACGGCGGCAGCCTGCGGGCGCTCGCCGCCGCCCCGGACGGCTGCGGCTACGCCATCGTCCTGCCGGTGCCCGTTGGAGCGTCTCGCCCTACCGGCTCGAGTCGCTCCTCGAGGAGCTCCGCGAGGTGATCAGGGCGCAGGGTGCGGCTCGCCGCACCGTGAGGGTGGCCGGCTGTCGCCTATCGGTGCGGCTCGGGGGGCTGGCCGCCACCTAGCTCGACCAGGTTCTGCTCCATGGCGTACTGCATGATCTCGGCGTTGTTGCGCAAGCCGAGCTTCTCCAGGATCCGGGAGCGGTAGGTGCTGATGGTTTTGACCGAGAGGCACAGCTCTAGGCCGATCTGCGACACCGTCCGGGCCGAGGCGATCATCCGCATCACCTGGAACTCCCGGTTGGAGAGGGTCTCGTGGGGGGCCGAGCCGAAGTCGCGGTCGAGTGAGAGCACCAGGCTCTCGGCCAGGCTCGGGCTCACGTACTTGCCGCCGCTGAAGACCTTGCGGATCGCCCCGATCAGCTCCTCGGAGGCATTGTCCTTGGTCATGTAGCCGTCGGCGCCGCCCTTCAGGCAGCGAACGGCGAAGCGGTCCTCCGAGTGAACGG
>DATKCC010000271.1:0-5672 GCA_035513375.1 Thermoanaerobaculia bacterium
CCGGCGATCAGCTCGCTCTCCGCTTCCGGCAGGTCGAAGGGCAGGCGGTTGGTCTCGGCGAAGGCCGCGACCAGGAAGACCGCGAACCCGAGGATCTGCGGCAGGACGTTCCATACCCCGTCGATCTGGTACTCGATCACCCGGTCGAGGCGGAACGACTCGACCGGCAGGAGCACGGCGACGACCGCCAGGGTCAAGGCGAGCTCGTAGCTGATCATCTGCGCCGAGGCCCGGATCGAACCCAGGAGCGAGAACTTGTTGCTCGAGGCGTAGCCGGCGATGACCAGGGAGTAGACCCCGAGGCTGGCGAGAGCGAGGAACAGGAGCACCCCGGTGTCGACGTTCGCGACCATCAGCGGCACCGTCTGGCCGGCGATCTCGACGGCCGGCCCGAGGGGGATGACGACGAAGGTCGAGAAGGCCGGCAGCACCGCGAGCACCGGGGCCAGCAGATAGAGCGGCCGATCGGCCTCCCGGGGCAGCACGTCCTCCTTGAAGACGAACTTGAGGGCGTCGGCGAGCGGCTGGAGGAGCCCGAACGGCCCCAGCCGGTTCGGGCCTGGGCGGTCCTGCATCAGGGCGCCCGCACGGCGCTCGACCCAGACCATGATTGGCACGATCGTCAGCAGCAGCCCGAGGAAGCCGCTCAGGCTGATCAGCGAGGCTGTGAGCTGCGGGGTCACGGTGAGCGGGGTCTCGGTGCGCGATCGTGATCGGACTACTCGACGAGGGCCTCTTGCGGCTCTTCCGCCGGCGCCTGGAGGGGCGTGCCGATGGCGGGCAGGTCGTCGAAGGTGAGGCCGGAGAAGGCCGGCAGCTCGGCGGCCATCCGGTCGAAGACCTCGGCCGGGGTCACCTGGTCGCTCCGCGAGGCATCGAAGCGAGAGAGGAGGTCGCCCAGGACCTCGACCCCCGGGCGCACACCCCCCGGCGCCGGGAAGGCCCGGTCGAAGCGCTGGAGGCGGCGCTCGACGTTGACGAAAGTGCCGCCGGTCTCGGCATGGGTCGCGATCGGCAGCGCGACGTCCGCCGCGCGGGCGAGCGGGGAGTCGGCCCAGCCGAGGACCACCAGCCGCTTCGCTCGGCGCAGGCGCGCGACGGTCTCCGGCTCGTAGGCGCCGGCGCCGAAGTGGCTGTCCGCGACTACCAGGACGGCGCAGCGCGCGGCGCCGTCGCCCTCGAGGAGGTCGGCGGCGGTCATCCCGCCCTCGGGCGTGGCGAGCCCGGCGAGCTCGGCGCCGCGGCGGTTCGGGCCGGTTTCGGTGCCGCTGATCGGGCCCTGGGGCCGAGGGATGGTCCGCTCCGGACCGGCGTCGGCGTGTACCGCGCGGTGCGGCGAGCCCACCCGGTCGGCCAGGCGAGCCAGCAGATAGGCCTCCTCGGTGGTCAAGCCGGGGCCGGCGAGGAAGGCGAGCGCGCCCTCGGCCGAGCGGGAGGTCAGCGCTGCGTGCACCGTGTCGAGGGCCGCCTGCCAGCCCACCGGGCCGGCCCCCTCGCCCTGCCCCACGCGGGGCGCCGCCAGCCGCGGCAGGTCCCGGTAGCGCTCGTGGGTCGAGCGGCCGTAGTCGCACAGCCAGAAGTCGTTGACCTCGGGGTTCGCCCGTGGCTTGTAGCGCCGGATCGCGCCCCGGCGGTGCTCCAGGGTGACGTTGCAACCGACGTCGCAGCCGGTGCAGATCGAGGGCTTCTTGTCGAGGTACCAGACCCGCTCCGCGAAGCGGAAGCGGGTCGAGGTGAGGGCGCCGACCGGGCAGATGTCGACCACGTTCGTCGCCAGCGGGTCGTCGAGCTCCTTGCCCGGGAAGGTGCCGATCTCTGTCCGGGCGCCGCGGTTGAAGAAGCCGAGCGAACCGGTCTTCGAGACCTCTTGGGTGAACCGCACGCAACGGGTGCACTGGATGCACCGGTTCATGTTGAGCAGCACGTTCGGGCCGAGCGGGATCCGCTCGCGCCCGGGGTAAGTGCGCTTCTCCTCGAAGCGGAAGCGGGAGAAGGCCTGACCGTGCTTGAAAGCGTAGTCCTGGAGCCCACACTCGCCCGCCTGGTCGCAAATCGGGCAGTCGAGCGGGTGGTTGATCAGCAGGAACTCCATCATCGCCCGCTGCCCCTCCTCGACCTCCGGGACGTCGGTGCGGATCGCCATGCCGTCCTTCTGGACCGTCATTGAGCACCCGGCCTGGAGCTTCGGCTGGCCGTCGACCTGGACCAGGCACATCCGGCACTGGCCGACGATCGACAGCCGCGGGTGGTAGCAGTAGTGCGGGATCTGCACCCCGACTCTCTTCGCGGCTTCGATGACGTTGGTGCCGGCCGGGACCTCGACCGAGCGACCGTTGATGGTGACTGTCGGCATGGGGTTTAGCCTCTCGCCCCGCTCACCCTCGGTCCCGCTCCCCCGGGCACCGCTCCGCCCAGCGGAGTGATCTGGGGGGCGATGGAGGCCATCCCCCGGCCCTCGTGCTCAGCAGATCGGATCATCGCGCCTCCGCATTGCCGTGGGCGAAGTAGCGGCGGTGGGGGTAGGGGCAGCCGCCGTTGCCGAGGTGCAGGTCGATCTCGCCGCGGAAGCTCTGGACCAGCGAGCGGACCGGCCCGGCCGCCGCGTCGCCGAGGGCGCAGAGCGAGTTGCCGGCGATCATGTCCGGGACCTGGGCGAGCACCCCAACCTCGGCCTCCGAGGCGTGGCCCAATTCGATCTTCTCGAGCAGCAGCTCCATCCAGTTGGTGCCCTCCCGGCACGGCGTGCACTGGCCGCAGGACTCGTGATTGAAGAACTCCGCGAGCCTGAGGGTCGCCCGCACCAGGCAGACGCTTTCGTCCATCACCATCACCGCGGCCGATCCCAACATGCTCCCGGCCTTGGCCACCCGGTCGAAGTCGAGGGGGAGGTCGAGGTGCTCGGGGCCGAGGATCGCGGCCGAGGCGCCGCCCGG
The DNA here is from genome assembly GCA_035513375.1 of Thermoanaerobaculia bacterium. GTDB lineage: Bacteria > Acidobacteriota > Thermoanaerobaculia > Multivoradales > DATKCC01 > DATKCC01. The sequence continues at coordinate 2,934 of DATKCC010000271.1, forward strand.
GATGAAAGCCTTGAGGGTTCCTCCCCGGTACATGCCGCCGGCGGCGTCGAGGAGCTCGGAGAACGGCACCCCGATCGGGTGCTCGTAGGTCCCCGGTCGCTCGACGTGGCCGGAGACGGCGTAGAGCTTCGGCCCGGTGTTGCGCTCGTCGGTGCCGATGGCCTTGAACCAGTCGGCGCCGCGCTCGAGGATGAGCGGTATGCAGCACAGGGTCTCGACGTTGTTGATCACCGTCGGCGCGCCGAAGGCGCCGATAAGCGCCGGGAACGGCGGCTTGACCCGGGGCTGGCCGCGCTTGCCTTCGAGCGACTCGAGCAGGCCGGTCTCCTCGCCGCAGATGTAGGCGCCGGCGCCGCGGTGGACGTAGACGTCGTGGCGGAAGCCGGAGCCGAGGACGCTCTCGCCCAGGATCCCCTGCCGGTAGCCGTCGGCGATCGCCGCATCGAGGATGTCGGCGGCCGTGGTGTACTCGCCCCGGATGTAGATGTAGGTCGTCTCGGCCCCGACCGCGTACCCGGCGATGGCGCAGCCCTCGATCAGCAGATGCGGATCGTGCTCCATCAGCAGCCGGTCCTTGAAGGTCCCGGGCTCGGACTCGTCGGCGTTGCAGACGATGTACTTGGGCCGGCCGGTGCCCTTCGGGATGAAGCTCCACTTCATCCCGCACGGGAAGCCGGCGCCGCCGCGGCCCCGGAGGCCGGAGGCCTTGACCTCCTCGATCACCGCGTCGGGTTCGAGGCCGAGGGCCCGCGACAGGCCCTGGTAGCCGCCGCCCTCTCGGTAGCCGGCTACGGTCCGGGCCGCGGGGCGGCCGACGTTTCGGGTCAGGACCGGCTCGAAGGCGGCCACGTTAGTCGATCTCCCCGAGGATCTCCCGCACCCTCTCGGGGGTGAGGTTCTCCTCGTAGCGGTCGTCGATCATCATCATCGGCGCGGTGTCGCACGATCCCAGGCACTCGAAGTGGACGTAAGAGCACCTGCCGTCCGCCGTCACCTCGTCCTCGCCGACCCCGAGCTCCGCCCGGAGCACCTCCAGGATCTCATCGGCCCCGCGGAGCTGGCAGGGGAGGTTGGAGCAGACGCGCAAGCGGTGGCGGCCCACCGGGTGGGTATGGAAGAGGTCGTAGAAGCTCACCACGCCCCAGACCTCGGCGGGCGGTAGCCCCAGCTCGGCGGCGACCGCGAGCACCGCCTCTTCGGGCAGCCAGCCGCCCCAGAGCTCCTGGGCGATGTGGAGCGCCGGGATGAGCGCCGCCTTGTCCTGCGGGTAGCGGCGGCGGATCTGGTCGAGCCGCTCCCGGGCCTCGGGCGGGAAGGCCGGCCGGCCTTCGGCGGCCGCCGCCGTGCTCGCCGGCCCAGGGCTCGCCATGCGGTCGGGTCGAGCTTCCTTCACCGCGCGGCTCCCCGATCCAGCTCGGCGCCACGCCGCCCGCCGAAGTCGAGGCCGCCCTTCTTCCAGACGTAGGCGTAGCCGATCAGGATGAGCGCCACGAAGACCAGCACCGCCGCGAACAGCTCCCAGCCGCCCCAGCGGAAGACCAACGCCCAAGGGTAGAGGAAGGCGGCCTCGAGGTCGAAGACGATGAAGTCGATGGCGATCAGGAAGAAGACGATCGAGACCCGTTTCCGGGAGTCGTCGAGCAGCGGCATCCCTGACTCGACCGGGCTGAGGTCGGTCCGGCCGCCCCGCTTGCGCCCGGCGATCCAGGAGACCGAGAGCAGCACCACGCCGAGCAGCGCGGCGAACCCCATCGCGAGCAGCACGGGGAAGTAGGTCTCGGGCAAGGCTTCAGGGACCTCCGGGACCGGTTCGGGTCAGGGCCGGGCGGCGCTCGAATGGCAGCGGCGGCGGCCCGGCAGGGTCGGTCTAGGCCTGGGTTCTCCAGACTCGATTTCGGCTTCGGTTCGGGCGGGCTCGGGGTCCGGCTTCGAGCCCCCGGAGAAGCGAGACGCGAATCGCCTCCGGACCTGTGAAGGATGTCACAAGCTCGCTCCGGGAGGCAAGAGCGGACGACGACTCGCGGGGTGGGATTCGCGGCACGCGGAAGAGCCCGTCGAAGTTGAGGGCTCGGCGGCTCCCGCCTTGGACCCGGGCCGGACGCCTACTCCTCGACCTCGAGCGGCACCATGCCCTCGACCATGATCCGGCTGTCGGGGACGGAGAGTACCTTGGGGGCAGCGAAGCCCGGGATCGCCAGCATTTTGATCGCGTGGAAGGCCGAGACCACGGCGCCCTCCTTCCAGCCGGCGAGCTGCGAGAGCTGGTCGCCGCAGAGGAAGAAGCGGCTTCCGGGGTCGCCGGCGACCAGGGTGTTGTAGGTCAGCGTCCGGACCCGCATGTCGGGGTGGACGTTCTGCCACTGGGCCCATCCGCCCCGGATGTGCTCGATGTTCTGCCAGGCGATGCTCAGGCCGGCGTCGAGGCCGCCGGCGAACGCGGTCCCGGCGAGCGCCGCGGCACCCTCCCGGGCGACTCTCAGGCGCCAGATCGGGGAGTACTCGCCCCAGGTGGCGGCGTTGTCGCCGAAGTTGTAGGCGCCGGTCAGCACGCCGAGCTCGTCGAAGTACCGGTCGGACGGGTACCAGATCTGGGTCAGGGGGTGGCTGGTCCAGGAAATGCCACCGTAGATCGGCACCACCCGGTTCGCCGCCGGGTCCGGCTCCTGCCACAGCGCCCGGGGCGCCTGCCAGCCGACCTTGCAGGTGGGGGCGAGGAAGCCGTCGATGCCGGTAGCGGGC
>DATKCC010000272.1:0-2751 GCA_035513375.1 Thermoanaerobaculia bacterium
CCGACCGGGCCGCCGCCGAAGACGACCAGCAACGGCGGCGCAACGACCACCTCGAGGAAGACCTCGACCATGCCGCCACAGACCATCCCGGTCGCCTCGCCCTTGACCGCGTCCTCGGTCAGGTAGTAGCGCTTGACCTCGCCTTCCGGGCGCGCCTCGGCCAGCTTCGTTCGGACGTCGGCGAGGACCATCGCTTCGAAGGCGCCCCCACCCAGGTTGCCTTCGACGGTGCCGTCCGTATGGACCAGGAGCTTCCACCCCGCCTTGCCCGGCGTGGAGCCCTGGGCGCGGACGATCTGGGCGAGAGCGGCGCGGCCGTGGCGGGCGACCGCCGTCTCGGCGCGCCCGAGCACCGCTGCCGGCGAAGCGGTCGTAGGCGGTCGCGATCGGGTCATGGCCATCTCAGGACGCTTAGCAGCTTCCATGCCGCCGTCTCTCAGCCCTCGCCGGCTCCCGCCGCCGAGGACGATCCCTTCTTGGCCTTGCCGGAGCTGTCGCCGGCGGCGCTCTTGCCCTCCTTGGCGCTCCCGGCCTTGTCCTCCTTGGCGGGCTTCTCGGCGCCCCCAGCGGCGCCCTCTCCGACCTTGGCGCCGCCGTCCGGCTTTCGGCCGTAGTCGGTCACGTACCAGCCCTCGCCCTTGAGATGGAAGGCCGGCGCCGAGATGAGCTTGCGCAGAACGCCCGCGCACTCGGGGCAGGTGGTCAGCGCCGGCTCCGAGACCCGTTGCAGGGTCTCGAGGCGCTTGTGGCACTTCTGGCACTCGTACTCGTAGAGCGGCACGGTGGACTACCTCGCGAGCTCGTCGTGGACCGATTACCGGCCGGCGAAGCGGTCGCCCCCGGTCTTGAAGCGGATCTTGATCGCCTTGCGCTCGGGCTCGGGCGCCGCCGCCTTCCCCCCCGTGACCTGGTCCGCGGCCAGGTCCGCAGCCTCCTGGCGGCGGACCAGGCGCAAGACATAGAAAGCGTACACCAGCTTGGCGTTCTCGGCCGGGGAGAGAGGCCCCTCCGTGCACACCTGGTAGAGGCTGCGCTCGCCGTCGATCAGCCCCAGGAGCCGGTACTCGTTCTCGTCGAGACCGGCCTGGATCAGCTCCTCGGTCGAGAAGCTCGCCTCGAAGACGGTCTCCTTCCGGCCCAGGCGCGCGACCAGGGCCTTGGCGTTGGGGGCGCGCTTGATCCCCTGGAGGACCACCTGGCGCATCGGGAGCTGGATGCGGATTCCGCTCGGCGGTTTGAAGCTCCCGATCCGGAATCGGGCCTCCCCGTCCTGCCAGTAGAACAGGCTCCAGACGATCGCCTCGACCTGCTTGCGGATCGCGTCGTAGATGCCGGCGGGGGAGACCAGGCCGTGCTCGATCAGCAGCTCGCCGTAGCGCTTGTTCGCCGCCGAGCGCTCCGCCATCGTGGCGCTGTACTGCTCGGCGGTGATCTTGCCGGTGCGCTGGAGGTAGGAGCCGAGACTGTCGTTGCGGTCGGTCGAGGAGGCGTGGACGACGTTGCCCTCGCGGATGAAGACCTGCTTGACCACGTCCTCGCGGCGCGCTTCGATCACGCCGGGGACCTGGAACCGGTCCACCGTGCAGAGCATCTCCGGAAGGGCGGTCTCCTCGAGGGACGCGCGATACTCGTTGGCTCGGTCGGTGCTCGTCAGGAGACCTCGCTTTCCTCGCTGGCGAAGGCGATCGCGGGCGTCGGCGCAGCTCGAGCGGGGGTTCAGTATACCATCGGGCCCTGCTGCGGCCGGGCTCCCCGGCGGCGGCACGAGCCGGCCCGGATCGGCGATTGCCCGCGAAAGATGCTCCCCCCCGAAGACGCCTGGCGACGCCTCGAGCCCCACCTCCGCCCACTGCCAGCGGTGACCCTGCCGCGGCGCAAGGCGCTGGGGCGGGTGCTCGCCCGCCCCTTGACCGCCACCGTGGACGTGCCGGCGGCCGACGTCTCGGCGATGGACGGTTTCGCCCTGGGCGGCCCGGCGGCGCGGGGGGTGCCGTTGCCGGTGGCGGGGACGGTGGCCGCGGGGGAGGCGCCCGGGAGGCGGCTGGCGGAGGCGTCGGTGCTCCGGATCATGACCGGGGCGCCGGTGCCCGATGGGGTCGACCGGGTGATCCCGGTAGAGCGGGCACGGGTGACGGATGAGGGCAAGACGGTGATCTTCGAGGCCCCCGGCGAGGCCGGCAGCCACATCCGCCGGCAGGGCGAGGTCACGCGGCGCGGCGACGAGCTTTTGCCGGCCGGCGCCCTCCTCACCGCTGGAGCTCTGGCCCTCCTCGCCACCCACGGCCACGCTGAGGTGCCGGTCCACCGGCGGCCGCGGGTGGCGATCCTGGTCACCGGCGACGAAGTCGTCCACCCCGAGAAGACGCCGGGGCCGGGAAAGCTCCGGGACTCCCACACCGACTTCGCCGTCGCCGCTTGCCGGACCTTCGGGGTTGCGGCCGAGCCGCTCGGCATCGTCCCCGACGACCGGGCGCTCCTCCGGGAACGGATCGAACAGGGCCTCGACGCCGACGTCCTCCTGGTTTCGGGTGGCGTCTCGATGGGCGAGTTCGACCTGGTCGAGCAGGTTCTCCAGGGCCTCGACTGCCACATCCTGTTCGACGCCGTCGCCATCCAGCCCGGCAAGCCGCTGGTCGCCGCGGTCGCCGCTGCTCACCACGAGGCCGACGGGTCGGTCTCGCGTGGCCACGCCCTGGTCTTCGGCCTCCCTGGGAATCCGGCCTCGGCCATGGTCTGCTTCTGGCTCTTCGT
>DATKCC010000273.1:0-4834 GCA_035513375.1 Thermoanaerobaculia bacterium
GGAGACGGCGCCGGTCACGACCAAGGCGACCGGCTCGACCGTCAGCGGCTCGCGTCCGCCCCCCTCCCGGGCCGCCTCCGGCCGGCGCGCGTGCCACGCCCGGGCCTCGACCCGGACGGCGTTGCCGCGGATCGCGGTCTCGCTCTCGGTCCAGGCGTCGAAGGCGAGGCCGGCGGCGGCCGCCAGGCCGGCCTGGGCAACGTCGAGCTGCTCGTCGAGGAGCGCCAGGGCCGCCTGCCGGCCGGCGGCGGCCTCCGGGAGCGCGGCCACCGCCCGGTGGGCGGCGCGGAGGCGGCCGAGGATCTCGCCGAGGCGGCGGGCGGCCGCTTCAAGGCCTTGCGGCGTGAGCGCGGCCCGAGCGGCTTCGGCGAGCTCCCGGGCGGCGGCGAGCTCGGCCGCGGCGGTCGCGCGGGCCTTCCCTCCTGCTCCGTCTTCCGTCAGCAGCGCCGCGATCGCCTCGAGCCGGGTGTCGATGCCCGAGAAGAGGTCGTCCGAGCCGGTGCCCCCGGGCCCGGCCACCCAGGCGTAGCGCCCCTCGGCGGGCCCCAGGGGCTGGATCCGCCCCATGTCCTGCGAGCGGTGCTGGCTCCGGCTGGCCATGGCGAGCTGGTAGAGGCTCCGGCCCGAGAGGGGGTCGAGGAGCCCGAGCTCGGTCTCGAGGGTGGTGGCGTCCCGGTCCCACCAGGTCGCCCGGAAGAGGGCCGCCGGCGCCCAGGGCTCCGGGCTCGCCGGGCCCTCTCCCTCGGCGGTCTCGACCGGCAGGGCTCCGAGCTCACCGGCGCGCTCGAAGACCTGGTGGGCGACGACCCCGGCCGCCTGGTGCTGGCCATGGCCCGCGCGCTCGTCCGCCGGGAAGACCGAGACGACGACCTGCGGCCGGAAGCGCCGGACCACCCGGACCGCGTCCTCGAGAAGCACCTCCCGGGGCCACTTCTCGAAGGTCTCGTCGAGCGAGCGGGTGTAGCCGAAGTCGAAGGCCCGGGTGAAGAACTGGCGCGCGCCGTCGATCTCGCGGGCGGCGAGGAGCTCGCGGGTGCGCAGCAGCCCGAGCTCCACCCCGAGCTCCGGGCCGATCAGGTTCTGACCGCCTTCGCCGCGGGAGAGCGACAGGTAAGCGGCCTCGCCGCCGAGACCGCGTACCACGCGGGTCAAGGCCGCGGTGTCCTCGTCGTCCGGATGGGCGCCCACGACCAGGAGCCGCCGGTGCTGGGAGAGCTTGGCGAGCGCGTGCTCGACCAGGGCGAAGCCGCCGGTCGACGCCGGCTCCAGGGGCGACGGGGCGAGGGGCGACGGCCAGGGGTCCGCGGCCAGGATCCCGCTGAGCGCCGGAAGGAGGACAAGGAGCGCTGCGAGGGCGCCTTTGGCAGACAGGTGACGGAGGGCTGGCATATCGGCTCAGACGTAGGGTGGGCCTTGGCCCACCATGCTTCCCCGGCGGTCGACCGGTGGGCCAAGGACCACCCTACGAGCGGCCGAGGTTAGCACCGCCGGGGAGCTCGCGCCGCGCCCGCGCCGCCCCCTGCGCGGTATCCTGTACTCGCCATGGCCGCAGAGGTCCTCGCCGCCGATCGCCCCCGCACCGCGCAGCCGGCCCTCGAGGCCTATCGCCGGTGGGGGTATCTGCTGGCCGACCTCGATCCCCTCGGCCGGCTCCGGCCCGAGAGCCATCCTGAGCTACCCGAGGCGGGCGACGGGGTGGAGGAGGCCCGGCGCGCCTACTCGGGCACCCTGGCGGTCGAGACCGCGCACATGCCGGACCCGGAGCGCCGGGCCTGGATCTACGACCGCATGGAAGCCCCGGCCCGGGGGGTCGAGCCGGCGCTCGGCAAGGAAGCGATCCTTCGCGGCCTCGTCCGGGCCGAGGTCTTCGAGCAGGTCATCCAGTCGCGCTACCTCGGCACCAAGCGCTTCTCGATCGAGGGGCTGAGCGCCCTCGTACCGATGCTCTGGGAGCTGCTGGAAGCGGCGGGGGACCACCGGGCCGAGCAGGCGGTTCTCGCCATGAGCCACCGCGGGCGCCTGTCGGTGATGCTCAACGTCGTCGGCCGGCCGGCGGCCGACCTCTTCGCCGGGTTCGAGGACGTCGACCCGCGGAGCGTCCTCGGCGGCGGCGACGTCAAGTACCATCTGGGGGCGACCGGGCGCTACGAGACCAAGGGCGGCCGAACGGTCCGGCTCCACCTGGCGTCGAACCCGAGCCACCTCGAGGCCGTCGACCCGGTGGTCAACGGCCGGGTGTGGGCGAAGCAGCAGCGCTTCCGGATGGCGGGGGTCGATCCGGACGAGGCCTGGCGCAAGGTGGCGCCGATCCTGATGCACGGCGACGCCGCCTTCTCCGGCCAGGGGGTGCTCGCCGAGACCCTGAACTTCCACGACCTCGCCGGCTTCTCGGTCGGCGGCATGATTCACGTCATTGTCAACAACTGGATCGGCTTCACCACCGAGCCCCACGCCCTCTGGTCCTGGCGCTTCACGACCGAGGTCGCCAAGCGGCTGCCGATCCCGATCTTCCACGTCAACGGCGAGGACCCGGAGGCGGTGGTGCGCTCGGCGCGGATCGCCATGGAGTACCGCTACCGCTTCGGCTCGGACGCGGTCGTCGACCTGATCGGCTATCGCCGCCACGGCCACAGCGAGGTCGACGACCCGTCGATCACCCAGCCGGTGCTCTACCGCAAGATCGAGGAGCACCCGCGGCTCTGGCAGCTCTACGCCGAGGACGAAGGGATGGAAGAGCGGGCGAAGGAGCTCGAGGAGGAGCTCCGGGCCGAGCTCGACCGGGCCCAGGAGGAGGCACGGGGCTTGGGCGAGCGGCCGCGGCTCGCCGAGTTCCCCGACTACTGGAAGGCGTTCCGGGGCGGCCGGTGCGACCCGGCGGACGAGGTCGAGACCGGGATCCCGGAGGCCAAGCTGCGGGAGCTCGCCGCGCGGCTGGCCGCCGTGCCCGAGGGCTTCCACCTCCACGACAAGGTGGCGAAGCTCCTCGAGGAGCGGCGGAAGATGGGCGAGGGCGAGCGGCCGGTCGACTACGGCATGGCCGAGGCCCTGGCCTTCGCCTCCCTCGTCGACCAGGGCGTGCCTGTCCGCCTCTCCGGCCAGGACAGCCGGCGGGCGACCTTCAACCAGCGCCACGCCGTCGTGATCGACGTCGAGACCGAGGATGAGCACGTCCCGCTCGAGAACATCCGGGCCGGCCAGGCCTTCTTCGAGATCTACGACTCGATGCTCTCGGAGGCGGCGGTCCTCGGGTTCGAGTACGGCGTCTCGCGCGACTACCCGGAGGCCCTGGTCCTCTGGGAGGCGCAGTTCGGCGACTTCGTCAACGGCGCCCAGATCACGATCGACCAGTTCATCACCGCCGGCGAGGACAAGTGGGGCCTGCTCTCCGGGATCGTCCTCCTCCTCCCCCACGGTTACGAAGGCCAGGGCCCCGAGCACTCGAGCGGTCGGATCGAGCGCTTCCTCCAGGCGGCGGCCGAGGACAACATCCAGGTCGCCCAGCCCTCGACCGCGGCTCAGTACTTCCACCTGCTACGCCGCCAGGCGCTGCGCAAGTGGCGCAAGCCCCTGATCGTCTTCACCCCCAAGAGCATGCTCCGGGCGAAGCCCGCCACCTCGCCGGTCGAGTCGTTCACCCGCGAGCGCTTCCTCACGGTCATGCCCGAGAGGAAGCTCGAGAAGGCCGAGCGCGCCCTGGTCGCGACCGGCAAGATCCTCCACGAGCTCCGCGCCGAGCGCGACAAGCGCAAGGACGAGACGACGGCCATCTTGGGCTTAGAGCAGATGTACCCCTTCCCCGCCGACGAGCTCCTGGCCGAGCTCGACCGCCTCGGCCCCCTCCGAGAGATCGTCTGGATCCAGGAAGAGCCCGCCAACATGAGCGCCTTGAGCTTCGTGGTCCCGAGGCTGGAGAGGATCAGCCGAGGCCGCCCCGTCCGCACCATCAAGCGGGCCGAAAGCGCCAGCCCGGCGACAGGCAGCGCCGAGGCCCACAAGCTCGAGCAGAAGACCCTGCTCACCCTGGCGTTCGCGGGGGTGGGGGCCAAATGATGATGCGGCGATCCTGGGTGAATCCCGTCAGCTCGACCTCTACGCAGTAGCGGCCTGGGAGAGCAGCTAGCCCGTGATTCGCGCGGCTCACCTCGGCGGGGGAGAGGATATCCCCCGTGACGGCTCCGCGATCTGGTCTTGACAGGCAACCGATAGAATCCTAAACTTAGAAGCGTCTCATTCAACCGCCGAAGGTCGCGCCGCGCTCGCCGCGCTCAGCACAGGGGGTCGTGCCGCCGTGCGGGCTGCCCGCCGGGGCCTCGATCCTGCTCGCTGACGGCTCGCCGCGCGTCTCCGGCAGAACCTAAAGGAGGACTGCCATGTCCGTAGACCTGCCCCGTAGGAGCCTGCGAGGTCTTTCACTCGCCGCTGTCCTGATCCTCGGATCAGCGGCGCTCCCGGCCGGTGCTCAGGAGGTGACGGAGATTGCGCGACCGAACGAGGACCGCACAGGCTACAGGATCGACTACGACGCCCTGGCCACCATGCCGGGGTTGACCCAGGCCGAAAGGTACCAGGTTGCGAGGGCGCTACGAATCGGCGAGGGCCACATCCCCAGCGGGATCGAGGCCATCGCCGGCCTCAGCGCCAAGTGCAAGATCGACAAGTTCCTGCGCATTCCCGTCGGCGTCGATTGCACGGTGACCGCCGATCCGGCCGCGACCAAGGTGTTGGTGAAGCTGGGTGCGTTCGCATTGACGAACGCCATCTGCCTGGTCATCGATATCGAGGACGGCGAGATCACGGAGCCCATCTGCGACCTGTTGCTCGAGGCGGTCGTCAG
>DATKCC010000274.1:0-8766 GCA_035513375.1 Thermoanaerobaculia bacterium
GTCGGCTCGGAATACGACGTGCTGCTGCCCGGGCTCGACCTGACCGCTTCCTACAGGGGAGAGTTCGCCCGCGTCAGCGACAGCTACGACCACACGATCAAGGTGGGGATGAGCAACGGCGACATCGTCTACCTCGGCGCCGGCCGCGCCTCGGGGCTCGAGGCCGGGCAGAGCTTCAGCGCGATCGCGCCCGAGGGCCTGGTGCGCCACCCGATCGACCGCGGCGTGGTCGGCCGCTTCTACCGCCACCTCGGCCGCCTGCGCGTCCTGTCGGTGCAAGCGGAGACGGCGATCGCCGAGATCGTCCACACCTGCGACCCGATCCCCGTCGGCGCGCTGCTCGAGCCGTTCGTCCCCGAGCCGGTGCCGCTCGGGCGGCTCGGTTCGCTGCGGCCGGTCAACCTGCCGCCGACCGCCGCCGCGCTGGCGAACGCCCCGGTGATCCTGCGCGGCGAGGACCAGGTGATCGCCATGGCCGAGGACTCGCTGGTCTACATCGACCGTGGCGACGCCGACGACGTGGTGCCGGGCGACATCTTCACCGTCTACCGGGTGAATCGCGAGGGTCTGCCGCCCGTGGTCGTCGGCGAGCTGGCGGTGCTGGCGGTGCACGAGCGCTCGTCCGTCGGCCGCGTCCTGCGCTCGCGCCACGCCATCTACGTCGGCGACCGGCTCGAGCGGAAGCCCTGAGTCCCCGCAGCGCCGATTGACCGGCTCGACCGCTTGGGGTAGGGTCGCCCCTCGCGAGGTGAGGACGAGTGGCGGAAGAGAGCTTGAATGGACAGTTGTGTCGACTCGTGGATGAGCTGGTCCGCCACGGAGTGACCCTCGAACAGGGTCGTCGGGAGTTCGAGAAGCAGTTCGTGCTCTCCTCGCTGCGCGCCACCGACGGCAGCCTGGGCCGGTCGGCCCGCGGGCTGGGCGTTCACCGCAACACGCTACGCAACATGGTCAGCCGATTGGGCATCGATGTCGAGGAACACGGGCTGCGCGGGTCTGCCAGGCGGCAGGCGCGCCGCAGCACCGAATCCGGCAACTGATCCGGTCGAGGACGAGCCAGACCTCTCCTGAGCCTTCCAGCAGGTTCCGCGACAGCGGTACGGGACCTGCATGCACACCCCCCAGCTTCCAGAACCCACTCCGACCGCTGCCGTTTCCTCGGCGGCATCGCGGCAGCGGGGTCTGCACTCGGCCGAGCCGTCGTCCGGGCGCCCTGGCTCCGAGACCGGAGAAGAGGAGAACCGAATGTCGAGCAGACGCCACCGCGCATCGGTCGTGTGCGCCGCCACGCTTCTGTTCCTGGTCGTCACCTTCATCTCCAGCCCCTCCGACCCGGCGACGCCGGGGCCGCAGCCGCCGGCGCCGCGGGTCGAGGAGATCCATGCGCTCGAAGAGCTGGCGGGCTGGGTGGCCGGCGAACGGAACCTGATCGTCTTCACCCCCGGCGACGTCGCCTCGGCCCTGCGCGACGGGCGGCGGGGCTTCGAGCTGTTCCGCTCCTACACGGCGCACGAGGCGCGCCGCGGATTCGTCGAGAAGCTGCCCTACGGGCGGCTGATCTTCGGCGCCGCCGAGCGCCACGGCGTCGACAGCCTGCTGGTCGCCGCCGTCGTCGAGGCGGAGTCCGGCTTCCGCTCGGAAGCGACGTCGCCGAAGGGCGCCCTCGGCCTGATGCAGGTGATGCCGGCGACCGGCGAGCTCTACGGCGTGGTCGACCTGATGGACCCGGTCGGCAACCTCGAGGTCGGGACGCGCTACGTGCGCGACCTGCTCGAGATCTACGACGGCGACCTCGAGCTGGCGCTCGCCGCCTACAACGCCGGCCCCGGCAACGTGAAGCGCTTCGGCGGCATGCCGCCGTTCGCGGAGACCCGCGGCTACGTCACGCGGGTGCTCGACCGCTACGTGCGGCACCACCGCCGGGTGTGGGACGCCTCCGGGGCCGCCGACCAGGTCCTCCTGCGCTAGACGCTCTACGCTCGGCGATCGGTCTACCGGCGGCGACCTCTCGTCCGCGGCGGCGGGGACGGCTACAATCGCCTCCCGCCCGCCCCCGGACCCGGCATGACCCGTCGCCCCGAACCACACCCGCCCGCCGCCGCCGACCTCGACGTGGCGCCGGAGATCGCCCGCGCCTCGACGCTGCCCGGCGCCTTCTACGGCGACGCGGCGCTCCACGAGCTGGCCAAGGAGCGGGTGTTCGGGCCGAGTTGGCAGTGGCTGGGCGACGACGCGCGGGTGCGGGTGCCCGGCGCGGTGTGGCCGCAGGTGCTGCTGCCCGGCTGCCTCGACGAGCCGATCGTCGTCACCCGCGACCGTGAGGACCGCCTGCACGCGCTGTCGAACGTCTGCACCCATCGCGGCGCGCGGGTGTGCGACGGCGAGGGGGTGGAGACGGTGCTGCGCTGCCGCTACCACGGGCGGCGCTTCGGGCTCGACGGCCGCTTCGTCTCGATGCCCGAGTTCGACGGCGTCGAGGGCTTCCCGTCGCCGGCCGACGACCTGCCGCCGTTGGCGCTCGCCCGCTGGCGCCAGTTCCTCTTCGCCTCGCTCGCTCCCGCCGTCCCCTTCGAGGAGCTGATCGCCCCGGTCGAAGAGCGGGTCGGCTGGCTGCCGATCGAGCAGGCGACCTTCCAGCCCGGCCATTCGCGCGACTACCTGGTGCGCGCCCACTGGGCGCTCTACTGCGACAACTACCTCGAGGGGTTCCACATCCCGTTCGTCCACGCCGGCCTCGCCGAGTCGCTCGATTACGCGGGCTATCGCAGCGAGCTCTTCGGCTGGTCGAACCTGCAGGTCGGCGTCGCCCGCGGCGCCGAGGAGACCTTCGACCTGCCGGCCTCCTCCCCCGACCGCGGGCAGCGCATCGCCGCCTACTACTTCTGGCTGTTTCCCAACCTGATGATCAACGTCTACCCCTGGGGCCTGTCGGTCAACGTCGTGCGGCCCCTCGACGCGCAGCGCACCAAGGTCTCCTTCCTCGCCTACGCCTGGGACGCGGCCGGGCCGCGCACCTCCGGCGCCTCGTCGCTCGACCGGGTGGAGCGCGAGGACGAGGAGGTCGTCGAGAGCGTGCAGGTGGGGGTGCGCTCGCGGCTCTACGGCCGCGGCCGCTATTCGCCGGCCCGCGAGCAGGGGGTCCACCACTTCCATCGCCTGCTCGCCGCGGCGCTGGCCGGCGAGGGCGGACGGTGACGCGATGAGCAACGGCCGCAAGATGCTCGTCGAGTCCGACCCGCACCAGACGCGGATCGCGGTGCTCGAGGACGACCGGCTGACCGAGATCTTCGTCGAGCGCCACCGGCACCGCGGGATCGTGGGCAACGTCTACAAGGGGCGGGTCACGCGGGTTCTCCCGGGCATGCAGGCCGCCTTCGTCGACATCGGCCTCGAGCGCGACGCCTTCCTCTACGTGAGCGATGTCGAGATCGAGGAGGTCGACCGGGCCGGCGACCTCGGGCTCGCCGACGACGACTCCGAGACCGTACCGCGCGAGGCCCAGCGGTCGATCGACGAGCTCCTGAAGCAGGGCCAGGAGCTCCTCGTCCAGGTGGTCAAGGACCCCTTGGCCAACAAAGGGGCTCGCGTCACCACGCACGTCACCCTTCCCGGGCGCTACCTCGTGCTCCTGCCCTCGGTCCGACACTTCGGCGTCTCGCGGCGGATCGAGGAGGAGGCCGAGCGCGAGCGGCTCCTGGCGCTCGTCCAGGAGCTTGGCGGCGACCTCCGCGCCGGGCTGATCGTCCGCACCGTCGGGGAAGGGCGCGGGCGCGAGGAGTTCGAGGCCGACCACGACTACCTGGCCAAGCTCTGGGCCTCGATCGAGGTTCGCGGCGCCAAGGCCGCTCCGCCCTGCCTCCTCCACCAGGAGCAGGACCTCGCCGTCCGCACCGTCCGCGACCTCTTCTCGCACGAGTTCTCCGTCCTCTGGGTCGACGGCGAAGAGACCTACGAGCGGATCGTCGAGTTCCTCGACCAGGTCCAGCCCTCCCTCATCGGCAGGGTCAAGCTCTACAGCCGGGAGGGCGTCGACCTGTTCGAACGCTTCGGCATCGAGAGCCAGATCGAGGCCGCCCTGAGGAGCAAGGTCTGGCTCAAGAGCGGCGGCTACATCGTGATCAACCCGACCGAAGCCCTGGTCGCGATCGACGTCAACACCGGCCGCTTCGTCGGCAAGACCAACCTCGAAGAGACGGTCCTGAAGACCAACCTCGAGGCGGTCGGAGAGATCGTCCGCCAGATCCGGCTCCGGGACCTGGGCGGAATCATCGTCCTCGACCTGATCGACATGGCCGAGGAGGCGCACCGTCTGGAGGTCTTCGCCGCGCTCGAGGAGGAGCTGCGCAAGGACCGCTCTAAGACCAAGGTGCTGTCGATCTCGGAGTTCGGCCTGGTCGAGATCACCCGCAAGCGCGCCCGCACCAACCTCGAGCGCCTGCTCACCCAGCCATGCCCCTACTGCCAGGGGAGCGGCCGGATCCGGGCGATCGAGACGATCTGCCTCAAGCTCCGGCGCGAGGTACTCGAGAACCAGGGGCTCGCGGCAGAGGGGGAGATCCTCCTCCGCGTCCACCCGGACGTCGCCCGCGCCCTCCAGGGCGACGAGCGCGAGATCCTGGCCGAGCTCGAGCTGGCGCTCGGCGCCGAGATCCTCATCCAGGCCGACCCGAGCCTCCACCACGAGCGCTTCGACGTCGTGGGCGTGTAGGCGATGGAGATCGAGGCCTTCGCCGTCGCAGGCTGGCACGGCGTCGTCTCGCGGCGCTATCCCCTGCCGCGCCTGCGCGAGGCGATCGCCCGGCTGACCGACCCCGCCGCGGCCGTCGAGACCCTCCACTGGGGCCGCAACTACCTCTACGTCGTCCACCTCGAAACCGCGCGCGGCACGGTACCGGTGGTGGTCAAGCAGTTCCGGCACGAGAGCGCTCGCGCGCGGCTCGCGCGGCGGCTCAAGGGGTCGAAGGCCGAGCGGGCCTGGGCCACGGCCGAGGCGCTCTCGGCCGCCGGGATCGACACCCCGGAGCCGATCCTGCGGATCGAGTCGGACGAACCGTCCGGCCCGTCGTTCTTCGTCAGCCGCTTCGCTGAGGGGGTGACCGAGGCCCGCTACCTCCTCCGGGCCGCCGCCGCCGGCGAGGCGGAAGCGCGATTTCCCGAGTATCCGGTGGACGAGCTTCTCGACGCCCTCGCCGCCCTCGCCCGGCGGCTCCACGAGAACGGCATCTGGTTCCGCGACCTGACGAGCGGCAACGTGCTCCTCTCCCGGGGCGGGACGGGAGCCGGCGGGGCCACCGCGGGGACCCTCCCCACCGGCAAAGCGGAGCCCCTGCGCCTCGCCCTGGTCGACCTCAACCGCGCTCGCCTCGGCCGTCGGCTCACGGTCTCCGAGCGCTCCCGCGAGCTCGCCCGGATGCCCATCCTCCGGCCCGAGCACCGGGAGCGGTTCCTTCGCGCCTACTGGGGCGAGCCGCCCGCCGGGACCGGGGACCGGGGCCAGGAGGGCGGGGGGGTCTCCCGGCTGCGGCGCCTCCTCTACTTCCTCTACCACCACGCCTTCCTGTGGAAGAACCGGATGAAGCGGCGGCTCCGGGGCCTCCGGTCGCTGCTAACCGGCAGGCTCGTCGCCCGCGGCACCCACGCCCACATCCCGAAGGCCCCGGGAGGAGCCCCTTCGCGCGAGCGGGTGGTGTGGGACCACCTCTCGGACCAGCCCCACCTCCACGCCACCCCAGTCGAGAAGCTCGCCGCCCGCCTGGGCGACGCCCGGTCCCATCTCGAGGAGGCCGCCGCGGCGGCGGGTGCAGCGCCGCGAATCTTCCGCCGCTACCGGGAGCTCCGGCGCCGCCTCTACCTCGAGCCGGTGACCTTCGCCGGCGCCGGCGTGGCGGTCCGCCCCTGGCCGGAGGACCCGGAAGCACTGCTCGAGCTGGTCGCCGGCCTGAGCGGTGAAGCGGGCGCGGAGGCGGCCCCGAGGGCGGAGCCCGTCCCGGTCCTGCTCCGGCTCCACCCCTGGGAACCGGAGGGCCGGGACTACGAGGAGGCGCTCGCCCGGGAGCTCGCCGGCCGCGGTCACGAGGTCTCTTTCGCCCTTCCCCAGATCCGGCAGCTGGTCACAGATCGGCCGCGCTGGCGGGAAGCGGTCGCGGAGATCGCCGAGCGCTTCGCCCCCTTCGGCCGGAGCTTCCAGGTGGGCCAGGCGGTCAACCGCTCGAAGTGGGGGGTGTGGAACCCGGACGAGTACGCCGCCCTCCTCGCCGACGCCCGGGAGGCCCTCGGGCGGGCGCGGCCCGAAGCCGAGATCCTCGGCCCAGCGGTGATCGACTTCGAGTACCACGCGACGGCGGCGCTCTTGAACCTCGACCGCCCCGGGCTCGCCTTCGACGCGGTCTCGGCGCTCCTCTACGTCGACCGCCGGGGCGCTCCCGAGAATCGCCAGGCCGGCTTTGACACGGTCGACAAAGTGGTGCTCCTGCGGGCGATCGCCGAGACCGCCAGGAACGCCGGCTCCGAACGGTGCTGGATCACCGAGGTGAACTGGCCGCTCCTCGAGGGCCCCCACGCGCCGGCGGGACGGAGTGTTGCGGTCGACGAGGAGACCCAGGCCGACTACCTCGCCCGCTACTACCTCCTCGCCCTCGGTACCGGTCTCGTCGAGCGGGTCTTCTGGTGGCAGGCAGTCGCCCGCGGCTACGGTCTCGCCTGGGCACCCCAGGACAGGGCAGGAGCGCACGGCTTCCGGCGCCGACCGGCCTACCGCGCCCTGGCCACCCTGGTCCGAGAGCTCGGCGGTGCGAGCTTCCTGGGGCCCCTTCCGAGCTCGCCGCCGGCCCGTCTCTACCGCTTCCGGCGCGCCGGCGGCGACGAGCTGGTGGCCGGCTGGAGCGCCGCCGCCCGGCCGGCCGAAGCCGAGCTTCCCCGCCCCGCGCGCGAGGCGCTGACCCGCGGCGGCGCCCCCGCCCCTCCCCCCGCCGGCACCGGGGTCACCCTGACTCCATCGCCGCGGTACTTCATCCTCGAAGACGAATAGCTTCCCGGGCGGGCGCACGTTCGAAGCCGGAAGCCGGCCCGCCGGGCGGCGAGGACCGACCCGGCTGCGGCGCTCAAGACCGACTGAGCGGTCGACCCTCGCCCCACACCCGGCGGAAGTCGTCGCCGGTGCTGGCGATGAAGTCGCGCGCGGCGACCACCCTGCCGGCGCGGACCTCGATCAGCGTGATGCCGCAGTTACGGTTCGAGACGCCCTCCCGGTTGGTGAGCTCGATCTCCCAATGGGCGGCGAGGTCGTTCGAAGCGCCGAGGGCGAGAGGGCGGGCGACGCAAACCCGCCGGATGTCGAAGCGGAGCTCCGGAAAGCGGTCGAGGAAGTCCTCGAACCAGGCCCGGATCTGCGCCTTGCCGCGCCAGGTGCCGCTCGCCGCGACATCGCCCGGGAAGGTGAAGGTGGCGTCGTCGGACCAGGAGGCGAGAAAACCGTCCAGGTCCCGGGCGTTCAAAGCGTCGTAGGTCGAGCGGACCCGCCGTTGCGCTACCAGGGCACCGATCATCGCGACGAAGCCTAGCAGCCCGTGGTGGCGGGAAGATAAGGATGCCGCTCTTAGGAAATATGAGCCGAGCAAAACTCCTTTGGATTCAAAGAGAAACTGGCATCGGAGTGCCCTTCCTGAGGCTCGAGCTCACCGGCTCGTACATAAGAACGACGCTCTTTGCGGGATAACCGCCTTCGGCCCGCGGGCCCCCCGATAGGGCCGGCGGGCCTGTGTTTCCGGGCGCCGCACAGCTCCGGCGGCGGCTCGCGCGTTGGTGGCACGTCCCTTGCGGATGGCCGACCCGAACCGGCCATCCTGGCAAGCGACCCGAACCGGACTTCGTGGCCGAGAGGCCTCAGAGCCCGAAGACGTGGTTCGCCCAGCGTCGACCCGACCCTCGAGGGTGGCCACGGATGGGGGACTTGACGTGCGTGAGCCTCGGAATAGAAATGCGGTCCTGCCGGCGGTCTGGTCCGCCCTCGCCGCCACCTTGCTGTTGCCGGTTTCGGCGGCGGCGATGAACCTGAACGGCTTCCTCCCGGCCCGGGGCGAAGGCGCCGTGGCCCTGTCCTACAGCGTCGAGAGCTACGACGAGTTCTGGGCCGGCGAGCAGAAGGTAGCGGAGCCGGCGCTGGGCGAGGTCGAGACGGCGAGCCTGAGCCTGTGGGCACGCTGGGGCCTCACCGACCGGCTGGCGGTGGTCGCCAACCTGCCCTACATCGAGGTCTCGACCGACGGCTTCGCTGGTTTCGAGGACGACGGACTGGGCGACCTCGAAGCGCTCCTGCTCTTCCGCGCGCTGGAGCGCTCGAGCGGGGCGCTCGGCCACCGGCTGGTAGCTGGCGTCGGCCTCCGGACCCCGGCCTCCGACTACGAGGGCAACTTCCCTGTGAGCCTGGGAGACGACACGACGGATGTCCTCCTGCGCCTGGTCTATCAGCTCGAGCGCGGCGGCTTCTACCTCTCGCAGCAGGTGGGCTTCGACTCCCGGAGCGACGACGCCCCGGACGGCTTCCCGCTCCACACCGAGCTCGGGTAAACGGTCGGCTCGATCACCCTCGCCGGCTTCTACTCGCGGCTCTTCGCCGACGCCGGAACCGACATCGGCGACCCGGGCTTCACCTTCCCGAGCAACCAGGAGGAGTACGAGCGGGTCGGAGGCAAGCTCTTCGGCCGGTTCACCGATACGATCGGCGGCTCGTTCGCCGCCTTCACCACCCTCGACGGCCGCAACACCGGC
>DATKCC010000275.1:0-3464 GCA_035513375.1 Thermoanaerobaculia bacterium
CCTGGAGGAGAAGCTCGGCCAGCTCACCCAGATGCGCGGCCGCTGGGGCGACACCGGCCCGTACGTGCCGGAGGGCGGCTTCGACGAGATCCGGCGCGGCGAGGTCGGCTCGTTCCTGGGGGTGTTCGGCGCCGAGCTCACCCGGGAGCTCCAGCGAGTCGCCGTCGAGGAGAGCCGGCTCGGCATCCCGCTGCTCTTCGCCCACGACGTGATCCACGGCTTCCGTACGGTCTTCCCGGTGCCACTCGCGGAGGCCGCGAGCTGGAACCCTCGAGCCGTGGAGCGCGCGGCGCGGATCGCGGCGGTGGAGGCGGCAGCCCACGGGCTCCACTGGACCTACGCGCCGATGGTCGACGTCGCCCGCGACCCCCGCTGGGGGCGGGTCGTCGAGGGCGCGGGCGAGGACCCGTTCCTCGGCTCGGTGATGGCGGCGGCGCGGGTGCGGGGTTTCCAGGGCGAGGACCTCGCCCGGCCCGACACCCTGCTCGCCACGCCGAAGCACTTCGCCGCCTACGGCGCCGCCGAAGGCGGCCGGGACTACGACGTGGCGGAGGTCTCCGAGCGCACGCTCCGCGAGGTCTACCTGCCGCCGTTCCGGGCCGCGGTCGAGGCCGGCGCGGGCTCGCTGATGGCGGCGTTCAACGAGGTGGCGGGGGTCCCGATGCACGCCCACCGCCGCCTCCTGACCGACGTGCTCCGCGGCGAGTGGGGCTTCGACGGCGTCGTGGTCAGCGACTTCACCGGGGTCCAGGAGCTGATGGCCCACGGCATCGCGGCGACCCCCGCCGAGGCCGGGGTCCTGGCGCTCCGGGCCGGGGTGGACGTCGACATGGTGAGCCGGATCTACCTCGAGCGCCTGCCCGCGGCGGTCCGGGCCGGGGAGCTGGCGGAGGCGGTGGTGGACCAGGCGGTGCGACGGGTGCTCCGGGCGAAGGCCGCGCTCGGCTTGTTCGAGGAACCCTACCGCTACGCCGACCTGGCGCGCGAGCGCGCCGCGGCGCTCGCCCCGGAGCACTTGGAGGCGGCCCGGGCGCTGGCGCGGGAGTCGATCGTCCTGCTCCGGAACCAGGGCGGCGTCCTGCCGCTGGCGAAGGACCTGCCGCGGATCGCGGTCGTCGGCGCGCTCGCCGACTCCGCCCGCGCCGCCCTCGGCTCCTGGGCGGGGGCCGGTCGCGAGGAGGACGCGGTCCCGGTGCTCGAGGGCATCCGCCGCGCGGTCTCGCCCGGCACCGAGGTGGTCTACGCGCCCGGCGCCGGCCCACGGGGCGACGACACCGGCGCCTTCGCCGCCGCGGTCGCCGCCGCCGAGCGCTCCGATGCGGTGGTGCTCGTCCTGGGCGAGGATTACGACATGAGCGCCGAAGCGGCCAGCCGCGCGAGCCTCGACCTGCCCGGGGTCCAGCTCGAGCTGGCGAAGCGCCTCCACGCGACGGGCAGGCCGCTGGTGGTGGTGCTGATGAACGGCCGCCCGCTCGCGATCCCGTGGCTCGCCGAGCACGCCCCGGCGATCCTCGAGGCCTGGTACCTGGGCGTCCAGATGGGCCCGGCGGTGGCCGACGTGCTGTTCGGCGATCACAACCCGAGCGGCAAGCTGCCGGTCACCTTCCCCCGGACCGTCGGCCAGGTGCCGATCTACTACAACCACAAGTCGACCGGCCGGCCGCCCCACCCGGACCAGAAGTACACCTCGAAGTACCTCGACGTCCACTGGACGCCGCTCTACCCCTTCGGCCACGGGCTGAGCTACACCACCTTCGCCTACGGCGAGCCGCGGCTCAGCCGGGCTGCGATGGGCCCGGCCGACACGCTGACGGTCTCGGTCGCGGTGACCAACACCGGCGGCCGCGCCGGCGCCGAGGTCGTCCAGCTCTACCTTCGTGACGACCACGCGAGCGTCACCCGGCCGGTGATGGAGTTGCGCGGCTTCGAGAAGGTCGAGCTGGCCCCGGGGGAGTCGCGCACCGTCTCCTTCCGCCTCGGCCCCGAGGAGCTGTCCTTCTACGATCAGCGCATGCAGAGGGTGGTCGAGCCGGGGAGCTTCACCGTGCTCCTCGGCGGCAGCTCCGCAGCCACCCGGGAGGCGCGCTTCACCGTGGAGGTGCCATGAGCAGAAGAGTCGCCGCGCTGTTCGTCCTCGGCCTCGCAGGTCTCGCCGCCGGCGCTACGGGCCAGGAGCCGGAGGAGTCGCCGGCCCCGGCGCCGAGGAACGTCATCCTGATCCTCTCCGACGACCACCGCTACGACTTCATGGGCTTCCACGAGCGCGCGCCCGAGTTCCTCGAGACCCCCGGCTTCGACCGCCTGGCCGCCGGCGGCGCCCACCTGGCCAACGCCTTCGTCACCACCTCGCTCTGCTCGCCGAGCCGCGCCTCGATCCTCACCGGCCAGTACGCCCACCGGCACCGCGTGGTCGACAACACCTCGGGCATCCCGCCGGGCACGGTCTTCTTCCCCCAGCTCCTGCAGGAGGCCGGCTGGCGCACCGCTTACGTCGGCAAGTGGCACATGGGGGAGGACGCCGACGACCCGCGGCCGGGCTTCGACCACTGGGTGAGCTTCAAGGGGCAGGGGGTCTACGTCGATCCGGTGCTCAACGTCGACGGCGAGCGCCGGGAGGTGAAGGGCTACACCACCGATGTCCTGACCGACCTCGCCCTCGGCTGGCTCGAGGGCCGGCGCCGGGACGCCGGGCGGCCGTTTTTCCTGATGCTCTCCCACAAGGCCGTGCACGCCGAGTTCGTACCGGCGGAGCGCCACGCCGGGAGGTATCGCGAGGTGGCGATCCCGTACCCGGTCACCATGGCGAGGACCGAGGCCAACCTCCGGGGCCAGCCCCGCTGGGTGCGCGAGCAGCGCTACGGCTGGCACGGGGTGGACTACGCCTACCACGGCCAGTTCGACTTCGACACCTTCTACCGCCGCTACGCCGAGACCGTGCTCGCCCTCGAGGAGAGCATCGGCCGGGTGCTGGCCTACGTCGAGGAGGCGGGGCTCGCGGAGAGCACCCTGGTCCTCTACCTCTCCGACAACGGCTTCTCGCTCGGCGAGCACGGCCTGATCGACAAGCGCCACGCCTACGAGGAATCGATCCGCATCCCGATGATCGCCTGGGGCCCCGGCCTGGTGCCGAAGGGGGCCACGGTCCCCGACATGGTCCGCAACATCGACCTCGCGCCCACCCTGCTCGAGCTGGCCGGGATCGCGCCGAGGGCGCCCGTGGACGGCCGGTCGGTGCTGCCGGCGCTCCGCGGCGAGGCGATGGCGTCGCCCGGCGAGCTGCTCTACGAGTACTACTGGGAGCACGCCTTCCCGCACACGCCGACGACCTTCGCGCTCCGCGGCGAGCGCTACAAGTACATCTACTACCACGGCGTCTGGGACGGCCAGGAGCTGTTCGACCTCGAGACCGACCCGCACGAGCGATTCAACCTGATCGACCTGCCCGAGTACCGGGAGCTGGCCGC
>DATKCC010000276.1:0-3402 GCA_035513375.1 Thermoanaerobaculia bacterium
CAAGACGGTGGCGCTCCTCGGCCTCGCCTTCAAGCCCAATACCGACGACATGCGCGAGTCCCCGGCGATCCCGATCGCCCGCGCGATGCTCGAGGGCGGCGCCGCCATCCAGGCCTTCGACCCCGCGGCGATGGCGGCGGCGCGACCCGACCTGCCTGAGGTCGCCTACTGCGCCAATGCCTACGAGGCGGCCGACGGCGCCGATGGCATCGTCATCGCCACCGAGTGGAACCAGTTCCGGAGCCTCGAATGGGGCAAGCTCCGGCGGCTGGTCCGCCAGCCGCTAGTGGTCGACCTGCGCAACCTCTACGAGCCGGAAAAAATGGCCGCCGCAGGGTTCCGCTATGTCTCGGTCGGCCGGAGCGAGGGGCGCCCGGCGGAGGCCCCGGCGTGACCACCTCGGTCGTCACCGGCGGCGCCGGGTTCCTCGGCTCCCACCTCTGTGCGCGCCTGCTGACCGAGGGCCACCGGGTGGTCTGCATCGACAACCTGATCACGGGGAAGCGGGCCAACGTCGCCCACCTCCGCGCCGAGGAGGGCTTCCGCTTCATCGAGCACGACGTCTCGCGCCCGCTGTTCCTCGACGAGCCGATCGACAACGTCCTCCACTTCGCCTCGCCGGCCTCGCCGATCGACTACCTGGAGCTACCGATCCAGACCCTGAAGGTCGGTTCGCTCGGCACCCACAACACGCTCGGCCTCGCCAAGGAGAAGGGGGCGCGGTTCCTGCTCGCCTCGACCTCCGAGGTCTACGGCGACCCGCTGGTCCACCCCCAGCCGGAGGACTACTGGGGCAACGTCAACCCGGTCGGCCCCCGAGGAGTCTACGACGAGGCCAAGCGCTTCGCCGAGGCGATGACCATGGCCTATCACCGGGTGCACGGCCTGGAGGTGCGAATCGTCCGGATCTTCAACACCTTCGGGCCCCGGATGCGGCCACGGGACGGCCGGGTGGTGCCCGCCTTCATCCAGCAGGCGCTCCTGGGCCAGCCGCTCTCGGTCTTCGGCGATGGCAGCCAGACGCGCTCCTTCTGCTACGTCTCGGACCTGATCGAGGGCATCTGGCGGCTGCTGGGGAGCGACGTAACCCAGCCGGTCAACCTCGGCAACCCCCGGGAGATGACCATCCGAGGCTTCGCCGAGATCATCCTCCGCCTGACCGGAAGCTCGAGCGAGCTCGCCTTCCATCCCCTACCCGAGGACGACCCCAAGGTCCGCCAGCCGGACATCACCCGGGCCCGCACCCTTCTCGGCTGGGAGCCGCGCGTGGGCCTCGAGGAGGGCCTGGCGGCGACCATCGAGTACTTCCGCGAGCTCCTGGCCACGGAGGCGGTGCAACACCGATAGACTCTCTCAATGCCTGATCGCGCCCGACGCTCCGAAGCCCACAAGACCCTGCTCTTCGCCCTCGAGAAGTACCCGGATCGGATCCAGGCGATCGATCTCGACCAGCTGATGATCGAGAGCGCCCGGCAGAACGAGAAGCGGCCGGCCTTCGTCAAGATTGCGGTCCCAGACGAGTGGGTGAAGTCGCTGCGGGGCCCCCGGGAGGGGCAGAGCCGCCTGCTGCTGGTGGAGGTGCCCCAGGAGGTCGAGCGGCGCTCCGAGAGCTCGATCATCCTGCCCGGGGAGCTGTGAGACGAGCGACGGGAGAGACGATGCTGACGACCGTCAAGTGCAGCCGCTGCGGTGAGGAGCGCGAGGGGCTCGACCCGGCGCCCTACCCGGGCGAGCTCGGCCGGCAGCTCCGGGCCAATGCCTGCGCCGTTTGCTGGGCCGAGTGGCAGGACATGGAGGTCAAGGTGATCAACGAGCTGCGCCTGAACTTCATGGACCCGAAGTCGATGGAGGTCCTGGCCCAGCACATCCGGGACTTCTTCTTCCTGCCGCCACCCGGAGGCGGCCCTCCGGAGTAGGGCGCGAAGGTGGACTTCGAGCGCCCCCGAGCGGAGCCCCTGGAGGAGCCGGCCGAGACACCCGACGAGAGCGCCGGCCCGGCGATCCCGCGCTGGGTGCTCCTCAGGTTCCTGCTCTTCCTGGCGCTCGTCGCCGCCGGCTTTGTCCTGATTCGGTTCACCCCGCTCGGCGAGCGGCTGAACGAGGTCCTCGACCGCGAGCGCCTGATGGAGCTCCGGGCGAGCCTCCAGGCCCGCTGGTGGACCGCGCCGCTGCTGGTGCTGCTCTACGTCGTGCTGGCGCCGCTCGGGGCGCCGGTCAGCCCGCTGATGATCGCCGGCGGCGCCGTCTTCGGCACTCTCTACGGCTCGATCTTGAACCTCCTCGGCACCTTCCTCGGCGCGGCGGCGAGCTACTCCTTGGCCCGCGCTCTGGGCCGCGACTTCGTAGTGCACCTGACCGGAGACCGCCTCCGGCGAGTCGAGCGGCTGATCGCCCGACGCGGGTTCTGGACCCTGGTTCGGACCCGGTTCCTGCCGATCCCGTTCCCGCTGGTCAACTACGGAGCAGCTCTCGCCGGCGTTCCGGCGGGCCTGTTCCTGGCGACGACCGCGATCGGGCTGGTGCCCGCCAACCTCGTCTTCACCTACTTCGCCGCCGCCCTGGTGGACGCGGTGGCGGGCGACCGGGCGGCGATCCTGCTGCGCCTGGGACTGGCGGTGGCCGGCCTGGTCGCCCTCTCCTTCCTCCCGGGCGCCATCATCGCCCGCCGGCGCCGCCGGCGCTACCGCCAGCACCGGGAGTCCCGCCGGCGCCTGGGACGCTAGCGGCCACCGGATCCTCGGCGCCGACCGCGGCCTCGGCCGCGCGGGTGAGGGCTCCGAGGCGGCCTTCGAAGACGGCGCGCTCGCGCTCGACCTCCTCCTCCGAGAGCCGGCGGGGGACGGGGCGGGGCGGGGCGATGGCGATAGCGATCCGGGCGAAGGGCCGCGGGAGGACCATGCGGTCCCAGGTGCCGATCGTCCAGGACCGGGAGGCGGCGTAACCCATGAGCAATACCGGCGCCCCGGTGAGCCGGGCGAGGTCTACGACGCCGGCCTTGAAATGGTAGGCCGGGCCCTTGGGGCCGTCCGGGATGAGGATAGGCGAGGAGCCGTGGCGGGTCACCACCTGGTGGACCTCGCGCAGCGCCCGGGCGCCGCGCCGGCTGGACGAGCCCCGGACCACCCGGGCCCCCAGGCGCCGCAGGAAGCCGGCCGAGAGGTCGCCGTCTCGCGACGGGCTCGAGATCAGAGTGAGGTCCACTCCGGCGGGCACGACCCGCCGGAGAAGGAGGCCCGCGGCCGGCAGGATCCGGTTGTGCCAGAAGCAGAAGATCACCGGCCGCCGGCCGGAGAGGACCTCCTCGAAGGCCTCCCCTCCCTCGATCATCTCCAGGCGCCAGGTGCGGGCGAGGGCCCGGATCACGAGGTGGATCAGCGCCGCGACGAGTCGCTGGCCGAGGGA
>DATKCC010000277.1:0-2552 GCA_035513375.1 Thermoanaerobaculia bacterium
CCCGGCGGCCCGGCCGGCCACTCGAACAGGCCCCGGTCGTAGCGGCGGCCGATGTCCGTGCGGGTGATGAGAGCGCCCACGAACGGCAGGCGCACCTGGCCGCCGTGGGTGTGCCCGGCGAGCACCAGGTCGATCCCCCTCCGGGCCGCCTCTTCGACCACGTCCGGAGAGTGGGTGAGGACGATCCGCGGCGTGCCCGCGGGCGCCTTCGGGCTGCGGTCGAGCGCCAGCGCCAGCCGGGTTGCGCGAGCGCCCAGGCGGAAGCCGTCCGGGAGCCCGGCCGGGCCGCCAGCGGCCTCGGCGCCCGCCCCGGAGAGCGCCCTGTCGAGGAGCGGCCGCCCCGAGCCGGCGACCACCCGGAGGTCGCGGAACGCCGCCGTCCCCTCGCCACTTCCGACCCAGAGAGCCACCGTTCCGGCCTCGATCCGGTACGGCGAGCGGTCCTCGAGCCAGGCCTGCCAGCCGGCCGGTTCCTCATCGCCCTCCGGCCAGGCCCGGGCGCGCACCAGCACCCGGGCCGGCTCGACCTCCGTCCTCACCCGCAGCCGGTACCAGCGCCCAGGCACGACGGCGACGCCGCTGTCGGCTTCGCCGGCCGTCGCCGCCGTGCCGTTGAACGACAGGACGAAGGTGCCGGGGTCGCCCGGCCCGACCACCGCGCTTCGCGCGGCGGTGCCCTGTCTGCGGGAGAAACGGATGAGCCGGTCCTCGCCCAGGGCGTGGCGGCAGTGGACCGCGATTCCGGCGCCGGTCTCCTGCCGATCCACCCGGACCGCCACCTCGGCTTCGTAGCCGCTCCAGGTGAGCGGGCCGGAGGCGGTGGTGAGGGGCCGGCTCGGATCGGCCCGCGGCGGCAGCGGGTCGTAGCTCAGGTAGTGATCGGCGCGGTCGCGGAGCCGGGCGCCGAAGACCGTCTCGCCGCCGGCGGCGACCGCACCGAATACCGCCGGCACCGGGTCGGTCAGGTTGCGCCCGGCGTACTGGCCCAGGCCGAGGAGCAGGATCCGCCCGCCGGGCCGGTCCGGCCCGATCCACCGCCCCTCGTTCGACAGCCATTCGACCCCCGCTCCGGCGAGGATCGAAACCACGTCACCGAAGTAGTCCGAGTGGCCCTGGACGGCGACGACCGGGGCCGCGCGCCGGAGCTCAGAGACCCAGGCGGCGGCCGCCCGGGCCTGCGCGCGGAGCCCCTCCTCGTCATGGACGTCGGCGACGAAGTCGCCGCTCACCAGGATCAGGTCCGGTCGCTCACCGGCGACCCGCCGCAGCAGGCGCCGGAGGACCGCCGTCTCGCGGTCGATGTGGAGGTCGGAGAGGTGGACGACCCGGTAGCGGCCCGGGACCAGGTCGACCGCAACCCGGTCGCGGGTGAGGACCAGCCGGGGCTCGATCCAGAAAGCGTCGAGGGCCGCGAGCAGGGCGAGCGCCAGGAGCCCCAGCCCGGCGGCACGCGGCCGCGTCATGCCTCGGGGTCGGCGATCAGCAGCCGCTCGACTCCCCGGGCCTTGCCGGTCGCCTCGTCCACGTCGACCACGGCGGCGGCCAGGCGGACGTCGCCCTTGGCGACCTGGAACGACGCCGGGGTGGCCTGGAGGAAGCGGTGGAGCACCTGCTCTTGCCGCATGCCGATGATCGAGTCGTAGGGGCCGGTCATGCCGACGTCGGTGACCAGCGCGGTGCCGCCCGGGAGCACCCGCTCGTCCGCCGTCGGCACGTGGGTGTGCGTGCCGAGGACCGCCGAGACCCGGCCGTCGAGGTAGAACGCCATGGCCTGCTTCTCGCTCGTCGCTTCGGCGTGGAAGTCGACCATCATCACCCGCAGGCCCGGGTGGGCGGCGGCGAAGCCCTCGAGGATGCGGTCGGCCGCTCGGAACGGGTCGTCCAGCGGGTCCATGAACACCCGCCCCTGGAGGTTGACGACCGCCACCGGGATCCCGCCCGGCGTCTCCCCGACGTGGAACCCCTGGCCGGGGTTGCCGCCCGGGTAGTTGGCGGGCCGCAGCAGCGGACGGCCGCCCCGCCGCGCCAGGAGCTCGGCCACCTCCTTCTTGTCCCAGACGTGGTTGCCCGAGGTGTAGCAGTCGATCGGCAGCTCGTCGAGCTCGGCGAGCACCCCGGCGGTCACGCCGAAGCCGCCGGCCGAGTTCTCGATGTTGACCACGACGTAGTCCGCCCGGTGCCGGTCGATCAGCCGGGGGAGGAGGCGGCCGAGGACCCTGCGGCCCGGCTTGCCGATGACGTCACCGACGAAGAGGAGGTTCAACGGATCGCCCCCCTCACCCTCGGTCCCTCTCCCCCGACCACTGGGCTCCGCCCCGCGGTGCCCCGGGGGGGGAGGGACGCCACCGCCCGTCCCTCGTTCCGCGAGCGCGGGCCTTGCGCGGCGAGCTCTGAGGCCTCAGAGACGCTAGCGGGCATAGTCGACGGACCGCGTCTCGCGGATGACGTTGACCTTGATCTGCCCGGGGTAGGTCAGCTCCTGCTCGATCCTCCGGGCGACGTCCTTCGACAGCATGATCGCCTCCTCGTCGCTGATCCGGCCGCTGTCGACG
>DATKCC010000278.1:0-2673 GCA_035513375.1 Thermoanaerobaculia bacterium
CGGCTACCTCCGCGACCTCCGGAAGCTCTACCAGCGCTACGGCTACGAGGGGTCGTTCTACGGCCACTTCGGCGACGGCTGCCTGCACACCCGGACGACCTTCGACCTCGAGAGCGCGCCCGGGGTCGCGGCCTTCCGCTCATTCGTCGAGGAGGCGGCCGCGCTGGTCGTCTCCTACGGCGGCTCGATCTCGGGCGAGCACGGCGACGGCCAGGCCCGGGGCGAGCTCCTGCCGCTCCAGTTCGGCCCCGAGCTCTGCCGCGCCTTCGCCGAAGTCAAGGCGGCCTGGGACCCGGAGAACCGCATGAACCCCGGGAAGCTGGTCGAGCCCTACCCCCTCGACTCGAACCTCCGGCTGGGCGCGGCCTATCGCCCGCGGGAGCCGGCGACCCGCTTCCGCTTCCCGGATGACGACTCGCGCTTCTCCCGGGCGGCGCTGCGCTGCGTCGGGGTCGGCAAGTGCCGGCAGACGCAGGCCGATGGGGTGATGTGCCCGAGCTACCTGGCGACCCGCGAGGAGCGCCACTCGACCCGCGGCCGGGCGCGCCTGCTGTTCGAGATGCTCCGGGGCGAGACGATCGCCGGCGGCTGGCGGAGCGAAGCGGTCCGCGAGGCCCTCGACCTCTGCCTCGCCTGCAAGGCGTGCAAGAGCGAGTGCCCGGTCCAGGTCGACATGGCGACCTACAAGGCAGAGTTCCTCCACCACCACTACCGGTGGCGCCTCCGGCCGCGCGCGGCCTACGCCCTGGGGCTGGTCCACTGGTGGGTGCGAGCGGCGTCGAAGGCGCCGCGACTCGCCAACGCGGTCGCCCGCAACCGGTGGACCGGGAGCCTGCTCAAGGCCCTGGGCGGGATCGCGCCGGAGCGGCGGCTGCCGGCGGTCGCGCCGCGGACCTTCCGCAAGTGGTTCGAGACGGAGCGGGGGCGGACCGGGCGCGGGCCGGCCGCCCACCGGCCGGTCGGCCGGGAAGGTGAGGCCCGGCGGGTCGTCCTCTTCCCCGACACCTTCAATGACTACTTCCGCCCGGAGACCGCGCGGGCGGCGGTCGAGGTTCTGGAGGCGGCCGGCTTCGCGGTCGTGATCCCGCCCCAGGTCCTCTGCTGCGGGCGGCCGCTCTACGACTTCGGCCTCCTCGGCCTCGCCGAGCGCCAGCTTCGCAACGTGCTGGACGCGCTCCGCGGCGAGATCCGGGCGGGCGTCCCGGTGGTCGGCCTCGAGCCGAGCTGCGTCGCGACCTTCCGCCACGAGCTCCCGAACCTCCTCCCGAACGACCAGGACGCCCGGCGGCTTTCGGCCCAGACCTTCACCCTGGCCGAGCTCCTGCGGGACCGCCTGGCGGCGGGCGACGGCTTCGAGCTGCCACGGCTCGAGCGCCGGGCGCTGGTCCAGGCCCACTGCCACCACCGCTCGGTGCTGGGCGTCGACGCCGACCGGGCGCTCCTCGCCGGCCTCGGCCTCGACCACCGCTACCTCGACGCCGGCTGCTGCGGCATGGCCGGCGCCTTCGGCTACGAGCGGGGCGAGAAGTACCGGGTGTCGATGGCCTGCGCCGAGCGCGCCCTCCTGCCCGAGGTCCGCCGAGCGGACGAGGACACCCTCATCGTCGCCGACGGCTTCTCCTGCCGGAGCCAGATCGAGACCGCCACCAGCCGCTCCACCGTCCACTTGGCCGAGCTGCTCCACCTGGCCTACTTTGGGGGATGAGGAGGAGCGAATTCGCCCAAGCGGCGATTAGGCGACTTCGATGATGGCGCGATTCAACCCCAAGAGCTCGCACGTGGGGGCCCAGGCCCGCCGGCGCTTTCGCAAGGTCGCGAATGAGGGTTCCGATGCTAGGCTGCCCCTTCGATTCTCTCGGAAGTCGGCGGTCTCGCAGCACTCATTCTCCATCGATCAGGAGGTGGACCCATGTCCCGTCAGGCGAAGCGAAGCAGCCTCATCCATCGCGTGCTGGTGCTCGCGGTTCCGTTCCTTCTGATCGCGCTCTCGGCGGGGCCCGCGCCGGCCGCCACCCAGGCGCAGTTCGCCTCGAGCTGGGCGGTCAACAACAACGCCGACTGGACGCCCTTCCCGCCTAACACCAACCCCCTCGGGCCGCCGAACGACTTCTGCACCGGCTCCTCGACGCCGACCGGTGACTGGGCCGACTTCAGCTTTCCCGCCTTCAGCATCCCGGGCGGGGAGATCGTCAACGGCATCGAGCTGCGCGTCCGCTACCTCTCCCAGAGCGGCTCGAACACCGCACAGCTCAAGAGCAGCGGCTCGCTCGTGGGCGCGACGCGGACCGTGCCCCAGGCGGTCGGCACGTCGTCCTGCGACAACAGCATCTGGGTCAGCGCGGGCGGCATGGGCGACCTCTGGGGGACGAGCCTCGCGACGGCGGACTTCAACGCCGGTACCGTCTCCGTGCGCTTCACCCAGAACGCCAACACCGTCGACATCGACGCGGTCGAGCTGGTCGTCCACTACGGGCCGGTCAACAGCCCGCCGACGGCCGAGGCTGGCGGTCCCTACAACGTGGCCGAGGGCGGCACGGTGGTGCTCGACGGCTCGGGCAGCTCCGACCCGGACGAGCCGGCCGCCGGGCTCACCTACGAGTGGGACCTCGACGGCGACGCGGTCTTCGGCGAGGCCGGCGAGACCGGCGCCACGCCGACCTTCTCGGCGGCCGG
>DATKCC010000279.1:0-7268 GCA_035513375.1 Thermoanaerobaculia bacterium
AGCTCCACGGCGCGGCGCACCAGATCCATCGCCCGATCGAGGTTCTTCGCCTCCTCGATCCACATGTATCCCAGATAGTTGAGGGCGGGGTGGAACTCGGGCTCGGCCGCGAGCAGGGCGTCGAAGGTCTTCTCGGCGTCCGACCGCCGGCCGGAGCGCTCCTGAGCGGCGCCGAGCAGGAAGCGGGCGATCCGGGAGTCAGGGCTCCGGTCGAGGAATCCCTCGAGCGGCGCGATCGTCTCCTGAAACCGCCCCGCGCGGTGGAAGCCCTCCGTGACCGCCAGGAAGGTCTGCGAATCCTCGGCGCCGGCGGCGGCGGCGAGGATCGCCATCGACTCCGGCTCGCGGTCCAGCCGGGCCAGGAGCTCGGCCTTCTTGGCCAGGAGCTTGCTCCGTTCGTTCCGCTCCTCGGCGGAGTCGGGCTCTGCGCCGTCGGCTGCATCGAGCAGGGCTCCCACTGCGGCCAGCGCCTCGTCCCCGCGGTCGAGCTCGACCAGGGCATCGGCGTAGATCAACCGGGCTTCGAGTCGCTCGCCGCTGCTGGCGGCGCCCTCTTCCGGGTCTCCCGAGAGGAGGGGGTAGACCGCGATCTCGACCGCCGCCCAGCGGCCGAGGTCGGCGTAGAGTTGCGCCAGGGCCAGCCGGGCGTCCCGCGCCTCGCCCTCCGGTCCCTGATCCTCCAACCGCCGCACCGTGCCCTTGAGCAGATCGACCGCTTCGTCCTCGCGCTCCTGCCGGAGGAGGAGCTGGCTCACCGTGACCACCAGATCCGCTTCCCCGGGACCCTCCCCCACCAGCGGCTCGAGCGCGGCGAGGGCCTCGACGTTGCGGGCCTGGGCGGAGAGGACCAGGCCGCGCAAGAGCTGGAGGTAGCGGCTGGCCGGAACCTCCGCCACCAGGGCATCGAGCTCGGCGAGCGCCGCGTCGAGCTCGCCCGCCAGATAGAGCTCGGTCGCCAACCGGGTACGAGCCTCGACGCCCGCGAGGGGGGCCGGCGCCTCCCGCAGCACCTCGGCGGCTCGCCGGTGCTCACCCCGGTCCGCCAGGATCTCGGCGAGAGCAAGCCGGGCAGATTCCGACTCCGGCTCGCTCTCCAACACCTCCTCGAGGGCTTCGCCGGCCTTGTCCATCTGACCCAACTGGATCAGGGCTTCGGCGAGCATGCGGTAGACCGGCCGGTACCCCGGGGTCTCCAGCACGACCTCTTCGAACACCTGGGCGGCGGCCTGGGGCTCGCCGCGGCGAAGGTAGATCTGGCCGAGCTGGAGGAGCGCGCGCAGGTCGCCCGGCTGCTCCGCACGGATCCCCTCGAGGGCGGCGACCGCGGCAGCCATCGGCTCCGGGTCCCCCGGGACCTCGGCCGCGAGCGCCAGGTTGGCCTCGGCCAGGACTCGCAACGGGTCGACGCTTCCTGGCAGCTCGCGCTGGGCCGTCTCGGCCTGGCTGACCGCCTCGCGAAGCCGGTCGATCCGGCCCTCGCGATCGCGGCCGAAACGCCCGAGGCGGGTCAGGAACTCGGCGAAGTCCACCCGGGCGTAAGCCGCCGCCGGGTCGAGCGCGAGGGCTTTTTCGAAGGCCGACCGCGCTTCCCGGTAGTCGCCTTCGGCCATCAGCATCTTCGCCAGGGCGAACTGGTAAGCGGCTTCGGCGATCGCCGGAATCCCGGCCGCGGTCGCCACCGGGGCGGCTGCGGCGGCCGGCGCCGGCGCGACCATCGAGGCCAACACGACGAGCGCCGCGAGCGGCGCAGGGTGGAAGCGGAGCGGGCGCTGGAGCTGGCTCATCGCCCGAGAATATCGCTCCGTACCATGCTTTACAAGGCTCGGGACCGCTCCTATAATGGCACGGCACCGCTTAACCCTCTGGGCGACAGAGACTTACGAATAGCCCTCGAGCCCGAGCCCAGAGCGGTGCCCCGGTGGAGGGACAAAGCCGATTCGCAAGATGACGAAACTGGGGCAGCTCCTCGTGCAGCGCGGCTGGGCCTCGCCGGAGGACGTGCAGCTCGCGATCCACTCCCAGGCGACCAGCGGCGGACGCCTCGGGACCTGCCTGCTCGAACGCAACGCGCTCACGGAAGACGTGCTGGTCAAGGCACTTTCCGAGGTCCACCGGCTCCCTGCGGCGGGCGCCGAGGACCTGCGGGGGATCTCAGACGAGACGATCGCCGCGCTGCCGGCCAAAATCGCGATCCGGTGCCACGCCATCCCGTTCCAGGCCTTCGGCACCCAGGTCCACGTCGCGATGCTCGATCCCCGGGATCTGAACTGCCAGGACGAGCTCGCCTTCGCACTCGGCAAGCGCGTCAAGCCCTACGTGGCCGCCGAAGTGCGCATCCGCCAGGCGCTGGATCGGTACTACGGAGAGAGCTGCCCTGCCCGGTACGCCACCCTCGCCGACCGTCTCGATCAC
The DNA here is from genome assembly GCA_035513375.1 of Thermoanaerobaculia bacterium. Taxonomy (GTDB): domain Bacteria; phylum Acidobacteriota; class Thermoanaerobaculia; order Multivoradales; family DATKCC01; genus DATKCC01. The sequence continues at coordinate 2,413 of DATKCC010000279.1, forward strand.
GCCCGCTATCTCTGGCGCTCGGGAGAGGCCGGAGCACCGGCACCGCCCGCTCCGGAGTCCGCGGAGCGGCGCGCGGTGCCGCGGTCGAACAGCCCCTGGGAGCACCCGGAGGCGGCGTTGTTCGGGGCCCGCCCGACGAGCCCCGTGGCGGCCCGCCCCGTCCCGCGGGCGCCAGCTCCGGCCGCGGCTCGCGTCCAGGCCCGGTCCCCAAGCCTCTCGGTGGCCCTGACCGACCACGAGCGCGCGGAGCTCTTCGACCGTGGTGCGGCGACAGAGGAAGAGAGCGACGACACCCGCCCGGTACCGGCCGACGCGCCGCTGCTCCCGGTGTCGTTCGAGGAGGTCGAGGAGCGGCTCCGCCGGGTCACCGATCCGGAGGACGTCGGCCGGGTGATCCTCGCCTTTCTCGGCCGGATGTTCGAGCGCGTGGCGCTCTTCCGGATCCTCCGCGACGGGGTCGAGGGGTGGCTCGGTGCCGGGAGCGCCCTCGACCAGGAGTGCCTGCAGTCCTTCCGCGCCCCCTTCGACCAGCCGTCGATCTTCCTCAACCTGCGGCAGGGGGGGAGCTTCTACCTGGGGCCGCTACCGCCGATGGCCGTCCACAAGACCCTCGCGCGGTGCTGGGGCGGCGCGCTCCCGGGCGAATGCCTCCTGCTGCCCGTGCGCATCCGCGGCCGGCTCGTGACCGTGATCTTCGCAGACCGGGGGCCCGGGGACATGGGTGCAATCGACCTCGAGCGCCTAGTCGCTCTCGCAGCCCTGGCTGGGGAAGCCTACGAACGCTGTATCTTGCGGAAGAAAAAGGATTAAGCGCGTTGACACGCCTCCAGGCCGTCGATACACTCCGCCCGCCCCTGGACCCATGTCGCCCTCCGGAGCTCGCATGATCAAAGCGGACATCGTCACCCGAGTCGCAGAGCTGACGGACGTGCCACGGATCAAGGCGGCCACCGCCGTGGACACGATCCTCGACGCCATGAAGGCGGCGCTCTCCGAGGGCAAGCGCATCGAGCTACGGGGCTTCGGCGTCTTCCAGGTCCGCGACCGCAAGAAGGGGGTCGGCCGCAACCCGAAGACCGGCGTCGAGGTGGCCATCGAGCCGGGCAAGACCGTCCGTTTCAAGCCGGGGAAAGAGCTCAAGGAGATCTAGCTGGATCACCTCCCGTCCCCTCGCTCCCCTTCGCCCCGAAGCCCAGTCGCCTACCGCCCGCTGCTGCTCGAGGTCCGCGAGCGGCAGGGCTCCGCGCGCCCGCGGTGGGCGCGGGCGACCGCACTCCTCGCCCTGACCTTCGTCACCACCACCACCATGGGCGCGATCTGGATGCTCCTCGCGAGCACCGAGCTCGTGGTGGACCTGACCTCGCTGCTCTTTCCGGCGAAGTTCCCGATCTTTCTGCTGCCGGCGACCGTGCTGCGGGTGTGGACCGATCCCCAGCTCCTCGCGCTCGGCCTTTCGTTCTCCATTCCGGCTCTCGGGATCCTCCTCTGCCACGAGCTCGGGCACTACCTGATGTGCCGGCGGTACCGCCTGCCCTCGAGCCTCCCCTACTTCCTGCCCGCACCGCTCGCGATCGGCACCTTCGGCGCCTTCATCCGGATCCACTCCCCGATCCGGAGCAAGCGCCAGCTCTTCGACGTCGGCGCCGCGGGACCGATCGCCGGGTTCGCCGCCCTGGTTCCCGTGCTGCTGCTGGGACTCGCCTGGTCCCACCCGGTCCCGATCACCGAGCTGCCTCTGGCGGGAGAGGCAGTCGGCTCGATCCTCCTCGTCCCGGGCAGGAGCCTGCTGTCGAGCGGGCTCGCCCACCTGTTTCACGGGCCGATCGCACCCGGCGAGGTGCTGAAGCTCCACCCCTTCGTCTTCGCCGGCTGGCTGGGCCTGCTCGCGACCGCGCTCAACCTGATCCCGCTCGGCCAGCTCGACGGCGGCCACATCCTCTACGCCGCGGTCGGGCCGACCCAGCGGCGGCTCGCACTGCCCCTCTGGCTGGGGCTCCTGGCGATCGCGCTGTTCTTCTGGCTCGGCTGGCTCCTGTGGTGCGTGGTGACCCTGGTGATGGGCCTCAAGCACCCGCCGGTCCGGGACGAGGAGGAGGCGCTCGACCCAGCGCGGCGCCGGCTCGCCTGGCTCATCCTGGCGATCTTCGTGCTCTCGTTCATGCCGGTGCCGATCGGCGAGGTGGTGATCGCTCCCGGCGGGTAGCGCCGACACCGAGAGTCTCGGTGGGACGGAGGAGACGAGCTCCTCCCCTACGTCCTCATTGGCGCGGCTTGCAGCTCCAGGAGGAGTGTCACCGGGCCGTCGTTGACCAGCTCGACCTCCATTCGCGCGCCGAAGCGGCCGGTCTCCACGCTGTGGCCGGCGCGGCGGAGCTCCTCGACCAGCCGCTCGACCAGCGGCTCGGCGACCTCAGGGGGTGCGGCGCCGTCGAAGGACGGCCGGCGGCCGTGCGCGAGCGATCCCGCCAGAGTGAACTGGGAGACGACCAGGAAAGCGGCGCTGGCCGCGCCCGGGTCGAGGTTCATCCGGCCCTGGCCGTCTTCGAAGACCCGCAGGTGCGCGAGCTTCCTCGCGGCGCCCACGGCCTCCTTGGCGCCGTCGCCCTTCTCCACCCCGACCAGCACCAGGAGCCCGCGGCCGATCCGGCCGATCGGCTCTCCGGCCACCCGGACCTCCGCCGAGGTGACCCGCTGCAAGATCAGACGCACCGTTTGCCGTCCTGTATGAGGTAGCGACCGTCCGGAGGCGGCTCCGATCGGCCCTATGGTACCGTCTCCTCCACCGCAACCGTACGACTCAGGAGACCGCTCCATGTTCAACAAGGTGTTCCTCCTTGGCAACCTCGGCCGCGACCCCGAGGTCCGCTCCCTGCCCTCCGGCCAGCCGGTGGCCAACTTCACCATGGCGACCTCCCGGAAATGGAAGGACCGCGACGGCAACCAGCAGGAGCAGACCGAGTGGCATGCCATCGTCTGCTTCGGCCGGCTCGCCGAGATCGCCGGCCAATACCTGACCAAGGGCAAGCAGGTCTTCGTCGAAGGCCGGCTCCAGACCCGCTCCTGGGACGACCGCAACTCGGGCGAGAAGCGTTACCGTACCGAGATCGTGGCCGACAACTTCCAGATGCTGGGCGGCTCGGGCGGTGCCGGCGGTGGCCGCGGCGGTGGGGGCTACCCGGAGTACGACGAGCCGGAGCACGGTGGCAGCGGCGGTGCGGGCGGCAGCGCCGGCGGCGGCGACGCCGGTGCCAGTGGTGGCGGCGGAGCGGAGGAGGACGACGACATCCCGTTCTGATCACCTCCCTCAACCGGGTTCCCTCTCCCGCCCTCGTGGGTGGGAGAGGGACGGCACCACGCGACCCTTCTGCTGCGCATGAGCTACCACCGCGTTCACAACTTCGGCGCAGGACCGGCCGCCCTGCCCTTGGCGGTGCTGGAGGAGATCCGCGACGAGCTGCTCGACTTCCGGGGCTCGGGCGCGTCGATCCTCGAGACGGGCCACCGGAGCGCCCGCTACTCCGAGGTCCACGAGGGTGCGATCGACCTGCTCCGGGAGCTGATCGGGGGAGCCGCCCTGGGTGACGGCTATGAGGTCCTGTTCATGGGCGGCGGCGCCCGCACCCAGTTCGGCCTGGTGCCCTGGAACCTGATGCCGCCCGGCGGCTCGGCCGACTACCTGGTGACCGGCCACTGGGCGGAGATGGCGGCCGCCGAGGGCGCCAAGCGTGGCCGGGCGCGGGTGGCCTGGTCGAGCGCCGACTCGGGCCACGACCGGGTGCCCGAGGCCGGCGAGCTCGGTCCAGACCGGCTCGACCCGCCGCTCGGTGAGGGCGCTGCCTACGTCCATTACACGAGCAACAACACGATCTTCGGCACCCAGCTCGAGTCCCCTCCGGACCCGGGACCGGCGCCCCTGGTCTGCGACATGTCCTCGGACGCCCTCAGCCGCCCCCTCGACCTCGTGCGCCACGGCCTGGTCTACGCCGGCGCCCAGAAAAACCTCGGGCCGGCCGGGGTCACGGTGGTGATCGTCCGCCGCGACCTCCTCGCACGCTCTCCACCGGAGCTGCCGGACACGCTGAGCTACGCCCGCATGGCCGCCGCACGCTCGCTGCTCAACACCCCGCCGGTCTTCGCGATCTACACGCTGGGCCTGGTCCTCCGGCAGCTCCGAGACCGGGGCGGGCTCCCCGCCGCCGCCCGCCGCAACGAGGAAAAAGCGCGCCGCCTCTACCGCGCGATCGACGGCTCGGGCGGCTTCTACAGCGGGCACGCCCGCCTCGACAGCCGCTCGCGGATGAACGTCACCTTCCGCCTGCCCTCGGCGGAGCTCGAGGCGCGATTCCTCGCCGAGGCCGCGGCTGCCGGCCTGACCGGGCTCAAGGGCCATCGTTCGGTGGGCGGCGTCCGCGCCTCGCTCTACAACGCCGTCGAGCTCGAGTCGGTCGGGGCCCTGGTCGACTTCATGCAGGAATTCGCCCGCCGCAGCGGGTAGGATCGCCGCCGAGGAGCGAGCGACCGATGACCGAGCTGGCGAGCAAGAGGTGTGTGCCCTGCGAAGGCGGTGTTCCGCCGGCGCGCGAGCAGGAGATCGCCAGGTACCTCGAGCAGGTGCCGGGCTGGGAGGTCGTGGAACGCGAAGGGACCCAGCGCCTCGAGCGCAGCTTCCGGTTCGACGACTTCGCCTCGGCCCTGGCCTTCACCAACCGGGTCGGCGAGGCGGCCGAGGAGCAGGGCCATCATCCGCTCCTGGCGACCACCTGGGGCAGGGTCACAGTCAGCTGGTGGACCCACGCCATCCGCGGGCTGCACGAGAACGACTTCATCATGGCTGCGAGAACCGACGCGGTCTACAG
>DATKCC010000280.1:0-2069 GCA_035513375.1 Thermoanaerobaculia bacterium
CGCGAGCTGCCGGTCGCGGTAGGAGCTGACCAGGGCGCCGTCGATCTCGACCGCCCCCTCGGAGGGCTCGTCGAGGAGCCCCATCAGGTTGAGCAGCGTGCTCTTGCCGCACCCGGAGGGGCCCATCACCGAGACGAACTCGCCGCGCTCGACCGCGAGGTTCACGTTGTCGAGCGCCAGGGTCTCGACCCGATCGGTCCGGTAGACCTTGGAGACGTTCTCGAGCTTGATCATCGTCGCTCCTCTGTAGGGTGCGGCTTGCCGCAGTCCATGGGATCACCACCCCTCACCCCGATCCTCTCCCCTCCCGACCACATCGCTTCGCGTTGCGGTGCCCGAGGGGCGAGGGCGCCCCCGCCCGTCGCCTCTGCTGCCGGCGGTCGTGGGGTGGTCGTAGGGTGGGCCTCGGCCCACCGGGTTCTAGTCATCGACCTGGACCTCGTCGAGGTGCAGGTACTGGCTCATGTCCGAGAGGATCACCTCCTGGCCCGGGCGGAGCCCCTCCAGGACCTCCACGTGGTCGCGGCCGGCGAGGCCGAGCCGCACCGCGGTTCGGATCCCACGCCCGCCCTCGACCACGAACAGCTGGGAGACGGCGCCTCCGGCCGCGAACGAGCTCTGGGGCAGACGCACGGCATCGCGCCGCGAGCCGGTCACGATCAGCACGTCGACCCGGAGGTTGTTCCGTAGCTTCGGGTGGGCCGGCTCTGCGAGCGCCACGTCGAACCGGACCACCCCGTTCTCGATCGTCGGGTGGACGCTCGCGAGGCTGCCCGGGAGGGCCTCGCCGTCGAGGAGCACCTTGACCGGGAGGCCCGCGGTGAGCCGCGCGGCGTGGACGTCCGAGACCGTGGCCTCGACCCGGAAGGAGTCGAGGTCGGCGATCCGCGCGATCACCTGGCCGCGGCCGACGGTCGCCCCCTCCTCCGGGATCACCCAGGTGAGCACCCCGGCGCGGTCGGCGCGGGTGGTGGCGAGCTCGAGCTCGCGGCGGGCGGCCGCGAGCTGGCCGCGGAGGATGTCGAGGTCGAGCTCCAGGCTGCGGAGTCGGGCGGCGTGGCTCCGGCGGGTGCGCTCGAGCGACTCCTCGAGCTGGCGGAGCTCGATCGCCGCCTTCTCGGCCGCCACCTCGGCGCCGCGCAAGGCCTCCTCGGCGAGCAGCCCCTCGGCGAAGAGCTTCCGGTCCTGCTCCATCCGGTAGCGGAGGATCTCGGCGTCGAGGCGCCCGCTCTCGATCCGGCTGCGCAGGGCCGCCAGCTCAGCCTCGAGCTCGAGCCGCAGCTCCTCACGCTCGCTCTGCTTCTGGCTCCCGAGGTCCTCGAGGCGCGACAGCTCGAGCCGGGATGCCGAGGTGTCGAGCGCCAGGATTTCGGTTCCCGGGGAGATCGCCGCGCCCGGCCGCACCAGGATCCGCTCGACCCGCGCCTCGACCGGGCTCGAGATCACCTTCTCGAAGGCCGGCACGACCGCCCCCGAGGCCTCGATCACCCCCTCGACCGGCCCCCGGTCGACCACCCCGATCCGCAGGCGCTGCCGGTCGACCGAAGGCCGCAGCCAACCGGGGAGCAGCACGAAGACGGCGACCCCCAGGGCGGCCAGGCCCACGCCGATCCCCAGCCGGCCGACCAGCCGGCGCCGCCGGTACCCCGAGTCGAGCTCCCGATCCATCGCGTCGATCATGGCGAGGGCATCGACCGCACGCAGCGTGCCATACGGCAAAGTTATATTTTTCAGTAACTTACGTGACGGAAGACAGCTCGGGAAGCGTCCAGCTCCGGACTCGGGTGTACGGATCCGGACGCCAGGAGCCCGCCAGGTGGGCCACCACCACCTCGGGCCGGCTGCCGGAGACGAAGGCCACCCGGTCGCCCGGCGCGAGCCCACATTGCACTTCAAGGCAGGCTAATTTAAGATGCCGGCGTCGTCCAAACCAACGCCGGGGGGAGGAAGCCCGACCGACCGGGTCCGCAGTGCCCGCCGCCGCCCGCTGTCCGGCGGCCCGGGCACCGCGACCACCGCCTCCCGGCGGGAGGAGCGCCATGCCGGATCGCAAGCCCGCGGCAGCCGAC
>DATKCC010000281.1:0-13185 GCA_035513375.1 Thermoanaerobaculia bacterium
GTCCTGGAGAGATCCGGCGCGACCCTCGATCCCCGAGAGCTCCACCGGCTCGCCGAGCCGCTCGCCAGTTACGGAGCGGAGGTCGCCACGTTCTGCCGGGGTCCGGTGGGGATCGCGATCCGGCACCGGGGCGGTTCCGAAGCGAGCCCCCGGAACGGACCGCTGATCGACCCCGAGACGGGGAGGGTGGTCGCGGTGGCGGGGCGGTTCAGGCGGACCGCCGGCGCTGCGGAGGTGGGATCGGCGGCCGACCGCCGAGAGACCGGCGGCTGCGCCGCCCTGGCGCTCGAGCGGTGCGGCGAGCCGGCAGGGGATTTCCTCGGCGGACTGTCGGGGCCCTTCGTCCTCCTGGTCGCCGACCCCGACCGCGGTTCGATCAGCATCGCTCGCGACCACCTCGGCAGCCTCAAGGCGTACTACTTCCTCGATCGGCACCGACTGGTCGCCGCCAGTGAGCCGGCGGCTGTCCTGCGCCACGCTGCGGTCTCCGACGAGCTCGACGAGGGGTCGGCCGCGCGGTTCCTGGGCTTCCGCTTCGGGCACGGCAAGCGCAGCTTCTTCCGGCAGATCCAGGAGCTCGCGCCTGCCCACCGCCTCCACGTGACGGCGACCGAGGCACGTACCGAGCAGTACTGGCGGTTCCGGCGGCTCCCCTCCCTCGCGAGCCGGTCGCCGCAGGAGATCTCCGAGGAGCTCCTGGGGCTTCTCGGCCGCGCCGTTGCGGACGACGTGGCGGGGCTCGCTCCGGGGCAGGTCGCGCTCTCCTTGAGCGGTGGTCTCGACTCGACGGCCCTGGCCGCCCTGGCGCCGCGGGGGGTGCGGGCCTACTCCTGGTACTTCGACGATACCGTCGAAGGGGACGAGCGCCCGCAGATCGAATCGGTGTCCCGTCATCTGGACCTTCCGATCCACTGGGTGCGGGGCGATGGGCTCCATCCCTTGTGCGGCGACTTCACCGACCGGTTCGTGCACGAGAGCTCGCCCTACGTAAACCCGTTCTCGGCGTTGAAGTGCCGGCTCTACCAGGCCGCCCGGGAAGCGGGATGTGAACGCGTCCTGGTCGGAGACGGCGGCGACGCCCTGTTCGCGGGGCGGGAGTACTGGCTTCGGGACACCCTCGCGGGGGGGCGGCCCCGCGCGCTCCTCAGCCTGGCCGCCACGATCCGCCGGGCGGCCCGGGGCGACCGCTTCGCGCGCCGGGCGCTCCGCCGCCTGCTGCCCGCCCGCGGGCCCGGGAGGGCGGCCCGCCCACGGGCGGTCCCCTGGCTTACCGCGGCGGCCCGCGCCGCCCTGCCGCAGGAGGCCTTCTCACCGATCCTCCCACCCGGTCGCCGCCGCGCCCGTCACGAGCTCAGCGTCGGCGCCAGGCATACCGAGCTCGAGAGCGAGGAGAGGAGGCTGTTCGCGCGCTGCGGGGTCGATCGCGGCAACCCGTTCTGGTCCTGGCCGCTCCTCGAGCTGGCGATCCAGCTCCCCGCCGACCGGCTCTGCCGTGACGGCCGCACCAAGTCCTTGACCCGCGAAGCGTTCCGGGGGCGGTTGCCGCGGCAAGTGCTCGAGAGCGACCGCGCCGGGCTGCTGGGAGCCTTCTTCCTGCGCGGGATCGAGCTCAGTCGGGCGGAGCTGCGGGAGACCGTCTTCCGGCGCCCCGCCTCCGACTGGCGACGCTATGTTCGAGCGGACTGGCTCGAGACCCATCTCGAGGCGACCCGGTCGATTGCCTTCGGCCACACGATTCTCTGGCGGGTGATCAGCTACGAGCTCTGGCATCGGCGGCTGGTCCGCGGAGCGTAGGGCGGAGAGTCCTTGGACCGCGACCAGAGGCTGAACCGCGGCTGGGCGGACCTCTCGGGGGTCGTCTACGGCGTGCACGTCCGGGGGGGGCTCCCGGAGGCGTTCCGGCCCTATCTCCAGCCGACTGGGGGTCGGTTCGAGCCCGCAGAGGCTCTCGCGCTGAGCTATCGGCTCCTCGAAGAGATGCCGGAGGTCGAGGAGATCTGGGCCTCCGAGGGGAAAGGACCGGGCGGGACAGCGCGCTTCGCCCTCTTCCGCCAGCCGGACGGCTTCGGCCTCACCGTCTCGAGCGACGGCCGAGGAGTCTTCCGCTGCACTCCCAGTGAAGTCCGGATCGAGTGGGCGGCGCAGGGGGCGGGAGCGCCCCACTACTTCTTCTCCTACGCCCTGCCCCTCTGGCTCGAGGCCCGAGGCGTGCCGGTCCTGCACGGGAGCGCCGTCTCCCTCGGCGGCCGAGCGATCGCCTTCGTCGGCCCGAGCGGCGTCGGCAAGTCCGTCCTCTGCGCCGAGCTGCTCCGTCTGGGATTCGGCTACCTCGCCGACGACGGTCTCGCCTTGCGCCGGGGTCGGGGAGGCGAGTGGCGGTGCAGCTCCGGGCCGCCGCTGCTGAGGCTGTGGCCGAGCGGGCTCGAGCGCCGCCTGGAGATCGCCGCCGATGACCTGCCGAAGGTTCACGAGGCCCTGGAAAAGCGCCAGGTGCTCCTGGCCGGCGAGGGGGAAGGGTCCGGGCCGGTGGATGGCTTGCCGCTCGCCGCCGTCTACGTCCTCAGGCGCCGACCGGCGCCCGGCGGCTCGGTGAGAACCACCGCCGGCGGGCCCCGCGATGCGCTCGTCCGGCTGCTCGAGCACGGCGTGGCCGCCGCTCCCGCGGCGGCGCTCGGGCTCGCCCGGCAGCGACTCGAGCTACTCGCCGACGTCGTCGAGAAGGTCCCGGTGCGGCGGCTCAGCTTCCCGAGCGGCTCCGATTCGGCGCCGCGGATCCGGCAGGCGATTCTCCGGGACTTGGAGGATATGAGCTGAGTCCTCCCCCCTCACCCTCGATCCCTCTCCCCTGCCCCCACTGCACGGTGGCGTTTCAGAAACTTGGGGGTGTCAGACCAGCTTCAGGAGATGCCCGAGCTTGTCCCGCTTGGCGCGGAGGTAGGCGTGGGTGGTCGTGGTGGGGGGGACCTCCAGCGGAATCCGCTCGACGATCTCGAGACCGTAGCCGGCGAGGCCGACGTACTTGCTGGGGTTGTTGGTCATCAGGCGCATCCGGCGAACCCCCAGGTCGCGGAGGATCTGCGCGCCGATGCCGTAGTCCCGTTGGTCGGGGAGGAAGCCGAGCCTCTCGTTGGCCTCGACCGTGTCGTGCCCCGCCTCCTGGAGCTCGTAGGCGCGGAGCTTGTTGACCAGCCCGATGCCGCGGCCCTCCTGGAGGAGGTAGAGGAGCACTCCGCGCCCCTCCTCCTCGATCCGCTCCAGGGCGCCGTGGAGCTGGAGGCCGCAGTCGCAGCGCTCCGAGCCGAAGAGGTCGCCGGTCAGGCACTGGCTGTGGACCCGCACCAGGACCGCCTCGTCGGGCCGGATCTCTCGGTCCCCCTTGACCAGGGCCAGGTGCTCCTCGCCGGTGACCCGCGACCGGTAGGCGTAGACCCGGAGCTCCCCGTAGACGGTGGGGAGCCGGGGCGACGCCACCCGCTCGACCAGGGACTCGTGCGCCAGCCGGTAGCGGATCAGCTCCGCCACGGTGATCATCCGGATGCCGTGCTCCCGGGCGAAGCGCGCCAGCTCCGGTACCCGGGCCATCGAGCCGTCATCGTTCATCACCTCGCAGATCACCCCGGCGGGGGCCAGCCCGGCGAGCTTCGCCAGGTCGACCGAAGCCTCGGTCTGGCCGGACCGCTTGAGCACGCCCCCGGGGGACGCCCGCAGCGGGAAGACGTGGCCCGGCCGCAGCAGGTCCTCCGGCCGGGTCCGGGGATCGACCGCGGTGCGGATGGTGGCCGCCCGGTCGGCGGCCGAGATCCCGGTCGTGACCTTGCCCCGGGCCTCGATCGAGACCGTGAACGCCGTGGCGTAGGGAGAGGTGTTGTCCTCCACCATCAGCGGCAGCTCCAGCTCGTCGCAGCGCTCCGAGGTGAGTGCGAGGCAGACGAGCCCGCGCCCGTTCGTGACCATGAAGTTGATCGCCTCCGGCGTGACCCGTTCGGCGGCGATCGCCAGGTCGCCCTCGTTCTCCCGCTCCTCGTCGTCCACGATGATGACGAAGCGCCCGGCGCGGAAGTCCTGGATCGCCTCCTCGATGGGAGCGAAGGGGGATGGCTCGGACATGAGGATCGAAGCGGTCGGAGGGCGGGCGCCGGAGGCACCCTGGAGGGTCCATTCTACACGGCGGTCGTCGAAGCACGGGCGGAGACGAGCTCCGCCCCTACATTCACCGGTGGCGGATCGGGCGCTTCGGCTCGTAGGGGAGGAGCTCGCCTCCTCCCGGGGCGGGGGGCGGTCAGAACGGGTTTCCGACCGCCAGGAACAGGTTGTAGCGGTCGTCGCTCCCGGGGCCCGGGTCGAGCTGATAGCCGACGCCGGCGCGGATCGGGCCGATCGGCGAGACGTAGCGGAGCTCGAAGCCGACGCCCGACCTGAGGTCCGAGAGATCGGCGTCCCGCCAGTCCGGCCAGACATTGCCGCTGTCGAAGAAGAGCGCGCCCCCGACCGGCCCCCAGAGCGGGTACCGGTAGTCGAGGTTGAGCAGAACGAGCCCGTTGCCCCCCCGGCCCCGGCCGTCGGGGAACAGCGTCGCACCTGGGATTCCGAGCTCGTCCTTGTCGTAGGCGCGATGGGAGTAGTCGCCGCCGGCGAAGAAGCGCTCGTCGATCGGAATCTTCAGGTTCGCAGGCTCGTCCTCAACGCCGGGAAGGTCCTCGGTCAGGTCGACGAGCGGCTCGATCGCCCCCAGCCGCAGGCTCCCGGCGAGGTAACCCCGGCCGAGCTCGAAGTAGTGCGTGTGCTGGGCGAAGGTCTTGAGGAAGTTGGCTTCAGTCACCTCGGCCACCGGGAACGCCCACTGGAACCGGACGTTGCTGCTGAAGCCGCGGGTCGGGTCGATCGGGTCGTCGCGCCGGTCGTGGAAGACGTTCGGGATCAGGCTCGAGATTCGGATGTCCTGGTCCCGGCGCTCGACGATCCCGTCGTCGGCGAGGCCCGCGGTCAGGGTGGAGTTGACGATCCGGTAGTCGAAGGCGAGGCCGTAGCGCCACTCGTCGCGCAGGTAGAAGGACTCCACCTGGGCGACCACCCGGTCGACTTCGTAGCTCGGGAGCTGCTCCTGTTGGGCCGCGACGGTGTAGAGCATCGGGATGTCGTAGCGGGTGAAGCCGGGCTGGTCGAGGAGCGCCCGGACCAGGCGTTGCCGCTGACCGTAGCGTAGGTCGCTCTGGAAGGTGAAGGCCCGGCCGAAGAGGTTGCGATGGCTGTAGCCGAGGAGTCCTGCGAAGCCGTCGTCGGAGTCGTAGCCCACGCCGTAGCTCACCCGCCGCGTGCGCCCCTCCTGGACGCGGATCAAGACGTCGCGGGTCGGCTCGGAGAGATCCTCCGGCCCGAGCTCCACCGAGACCCGCTGGAAGATCCCGAGCTCGTAGAGGCTACGCTCCACCTCGAGGAGCTGCACTCGGCTGACCGGCTCGCCCGGCCGGAGCCCGGCGGCGTCCTCGATCACGTCCTGGGCGGTCTTCGAGTTGCCGCGGATGATCAGCCGGTCGAGGACGGTCTGCGGCCCCTCGATCACCCGCAGGGCCACCTCCACCAGGGTGCGCTCCTCGTTCCATTCCTCGCGCGCCGAGACCTGGGCGCCGAGATAGCCCTGCGCCTCGTAGAGGCCGCGCACGAGCTGGAGGCACTCCTCGAGGAGGAGCGGGTGATACGGGCCGCCGGTCGCGAGCGGGAGCTGGGCCAGGACTCTGCCTTTGTCGAGGGCCTCGACCCCTTCGAGCTCGAGCGCCGCCACCCGCCGGCGCACGCCTTCCTGGATCGGGATTCTGAGGACGAGGTCGCGGTCCCGGACCTCGACGTCCGGCGGACCGACCTCGGAGCCGCGAAAGCCCTGGAGCGCGTAGAAGGAGCGGAGGTTCTTCAGGTCGTCCTCGAGCACGCTCTCGACCAGCCGCCCGCTCCCCAGGGTGAGCAGCCGCCGCGGCGTCGTCTGCATCAGAGCGGCGAGCCGCTCGTCCGGGATCTCCTCGTTGCCATCGAAGTCGACCTCCTGGAGGGTGAAGGCAGGGCCGGGCTCGACGGTGAAGCGCAAGCTCAGGACACCGTCGAGCCGTTCCTCCTCGTAGTCGACCTCCACCTGCCAGTGCCCCTTGCCCTGAAAGTACTCGCTCACCCGATCGACCGCCTGGAGAACCAGCGCTTCGTCGTAGCCCTCGTCGTCGAGGAAGGGCAGGAGGTCGTTGCGCTCGAGCTCCTTGCGCGAGACGCCGGCGATCTCGACCTCGACCAGCGGCCCGGCCTCGACCGGATAGGCGAGATCGACCAGCCCGGTCTCGCTCCGGACCTCCTGCCGCGGCGGACCGACTTGGGCCGTCCGGTGCCCCTGCCCTACGAGCCACGCCTGGAGCCGCTCGGCTTCGTCACGGACGGTCTCCTGCCGGTACGAAGCGCCCGGGCGCGCCCGGAGCCGCTCGACCAGGCGCTCGGGCGTGAAGGGGCCGAGCTCCCCCACGAAGCTCACCTGGCCGATCCGGGCTCGCGGGCCGGCCTCGACCCGGTAGACGACCGCTGCGCGTCGGGTCGAGTCGTCGACGTCGACCGCGAGGCGCACCGCGGCGTCGAAGTACCCCCAGCTCTCGTAGAGCTCCTGGACCTGGAAGACCCCTCGCAGGATGCGGCTTTCGATCAGCGGCTGGCGGGTGGTGACCGGAATCTCGCGCTCGACCTCGGCGCGCTCGAAGCGCCCGAGATCGCCCTCGACCCGCAGCTCCCCGACCTGGACCGCCGCCCGCAGGACCAGGACCACGTCCACCCGGTCGAAGGCCCCGTCCCCCTCTGGCCCTGGCCCTCGCTCCCCCGTCGAGCGAGTGTACAGCTCGACCTCGTACGCCTCCCCGGTCGCCTGGACGTTCCTCAGGGTCCGGCGCACCGCCCGCTCGGTCAGCCGGTCGCCCGGCGCGAGGGCGAGGACCTCCCGGAGCTCCTCCGGCCGATCGAGCGGCACGTCGCTCCGCACCTCGATCCGGGCGACGAGCGGTGCCTCGGCCGCTTCGTCGCGGGCTCCCGGCGCCCGGTCCGGCCCGGCGGGCGGCTCGACCGCGATCGCCTCCACGGGAGCCTCGACGGTCTCGACCGGCGGCGCCGCGGGCGGCTGACCCAGGAGGGGGCTGCCGGCCCCGGCGAGGAGACAAGAGAGCCACACCCGACCCCGGCTCGGCATCAGAAACGGCGGTCCCATCGCGCGTCCACCCGGTAGGCGTCGTCCCCGACGGCGGTGAAGACGAGGGTCAGGTTCTCGTCGATCTGCCACTCCACCTGGAGGAGGCTGCCCTCGGTGTCCGAGGGCAGGTCGGTGTAGGTCACGAAGACGTCTTTCGAGATCCGCTTGCCGACGGTCACGCCCACGCCGCCGATCGCGCCGCCCGCCTCCCGGGCGACCGGGCTGATCCGGAAGGTGTCGAACCCGAACAGGGTCTCCAGGCGCTGGGAGACGGCCGTGGCCGCCTGGCCGTAGAGGAGCCGCTCAGCGGCGCCGGCGGAGAAGGTCTCGACCTCGGCGATCCCCGGGATGCCGACGCCCTCGCCGGGCGGCTGCCCGGTGGTCAGCAGGGCGACGATGTCGAGATCTGACAGCGGCGGGTCCGACGACACCTGCACGCGCAGGACGTCGACGCGGCCCGAGAGGTTCAGGGTGACCTCGTAGCTCCGGACCTCGGTGAAGGCTACGAGGTCGATGATCGGATCGATCCGGGTCGGGCTCGCGAAGGTCAGGCGCAGCCGCTCGACCTCGAAGTCGTTCTCGGCGTAGACCAGGGTGCCTCCACGCTCGAGCTCCACCTCGCCGAACAGGACCGGCCGGGCGAGGCTGCCCCGGAGGGTCAGGTCGGCCGAGCCCCGCAGGTCGGCCAGGTTGTTGCGCACCCGAACCGTCCCCGGCGCCCGGATGCTCACCGCGAGCTGGGTCGAGGCCTCGAGCTCTCCGGTCTCGGCCACCTCCAGGCGCTGAGCCCGCAGCGCGCGGCGCAGGAGCTGGAGGACCCCGACCTCGACGTCCTTGACGTAGTAGGCACGGTCGAGCTCGACCGTGCCCCGGAGCAGGCGGCCGTCGGGGGTCGAAACGAGCGCCAGGGCGGCGTCCGCACGGAGCCAGAAGCCCTCCGGGTAGCGCAAGGTCACGTCCGAGAGCGTCGCCTGGAGGCTGTAGTCGAGGCCGCCCGGGCCGTAGAGGCGGACCCGCCCGGAGGCCCGGACCGCGCCGCCTCCGGCCCGCGCCTGCAGGTGGTCGAGGACCACCTGGTCGGGATAGAAGAGGACCACCGCGGTCAGGTCCTCGAGGGACTGCGGCAGGCCGTCCACCGCCAGGCTGCCGTCGCGGATCTCCCCCTGGCCGTTGAGGCGCGGCTCCCCGACCGTGCCGCGGACCGTGGCGAGGACGTCGAACGTGCCCTCCATCGAGACCGTCGGAACGAACAGCTCCACCCACTCGGTCGAGATGCTTCCCTGGAGGCGGAAGTCGAGGGGTCCGTCGCCGCCGAGGCCGAGCGTCCCCTGGGCGAAGATCTCGCTGCCGGTCGCCGGCTCCTCGACGTAGAAGGAGTCGACCGCCACCCCGTCCCCGGTGAAGCGAACCACTACGGGCTCGACGTTCCGCAACGCCCGGTCCTCGTAGCGGAGCGTGAGATCCGAGAGCTCGAGCCGCACCAGGAGCGACTCGAGGTCGGCGAAGGCGCCCGCCACGACCAGCTCGCCTTCGAGCTCGCCGCCGAAGTCCTCCGGCACCTGGGGAGCCGCGAGCCGGGCGAGGGCGCCGACGCGCGTGCTCGCGAGCCGCAGCCGGAGATCGGCGCGCTCGGTCGAGAGGAGCCCCCCGCCGTCGAGGGCGAGGAGGCCGGCGACACCGCCTTCGGCTTCGAGCCGCTGGCCGTCCCAGACGATCTCCAGGCGAGCTTGGCGCACGTCCTCGGTCGAGCCCTCGGGAGCGCCTTCCGGCGTCAAGCTCCGGCCGGCCACCGTCAACCCGCGGCTGACCAGAGTGGCCCGGGCGCGGGGGAGCTCCAGGGTGCCTTCGATGTCGGCTTCGAGCGAGAGGCTGCCGGCGACGTCGGCGGCGAGAGCGGTGGCGAACGGCTCCTCTTCGAGGTCGAGGGAGGGCGCCTCGATCCGGAAGTCCAGGGCGCCGCTCGCGAAGTCCAGGGCGCCCCGAGCCGTCAGGTCCCCCGCCGGCGAGCGCGCAACGACCCGCTCCACCACGAGCCGATCCGGGTCGAAGAGGAGCTCGGCCAGCAGGACGTCGACCTCGAAGCCGGCGACCTCGGCGGGCTCGATCGAGAGCTCCGCCCGCCCCCGGAGGGCCTCCGGGCTCCCGGCGAGCTCGAGCCGCCCCGAGACCGGCCCCGTCACCGGCAGCGCGAAGGGCAGCCATGCGGCCAGCCGCTCGTCCCCCGGCCAGGAGGCGGCGTCCACCGTGAGCTCGAATGGGACTCGACCTTCGCCCTCCTCGAACGGGATCGACCCGCCGACCATCAGCGCGCCGCCGCTCGACGCGGCCTGGAGCCGCAGACCGCGGAGGCCCAACGCCGACGCCGTGACCGAGCCTTCCAGGCGCTCCGCCGCGAGCCCCGGGGCCTCGACGGCGGCGAGGTCGAACGTCGCCTCGACGCTGAAGTCGTCGGGGCGCAGGTGGAGCACGCCTTCGACCTCGCCGCGGCCGGAGGTCGGGAGCCAGACGGGCGGCGTCTCCTCCTCGACCGGCACGAACACCGAAAGCTCCCCGACGTCGGAGGTCGAGAGATGCCAGCGGAAGCTCCCGGCGCGGGCGGAGAGGTCGTACGAGCCCTCGGAACGGAGCACCTGAGCGCCCGAAGAGGAGACCAGCCGGATGGCGCCCGAACGGATCGTCCCCCGGTCGAGCTCCAGGGGTACTTGACCGGTCAGCTCGAGCCCCCCGGTCAGCGGTGCCTGCCGGGCCGCGGCCAAGCTCAGGTCGGCCCAACCGCTGCCCTCCTCGGGCTGGTCGGTGTCGAACCGGTAGCTGACCTCTCCGCTGATCCGCCCGGCGACCCCTTCGAGCGGAATCCCCTGGTCCGCGATCACCTCCGCGAGGTCGAGGCGGTCCACGGCCAGATCGACCTCGAAGGTCCTCGGGTGGGCCTGGAGGTCGCCGGTGATCACCCCCGAGACGCCGCCGCCGGCGTAGCTCGCACGCTCGATCTCGTAGCGCAAGGTCTCGGGGCGCACCCGCAGCGTGCCGTCGACGTCGGAGAGGACCCGGTCGGCGAGCGTCAGGCGCGAGGAGGAGAGCCGGCCCTGGACCGACCACCCCTCCGGGCGCCACACCAGGCCCCCCTCGAACCGCACCGGCCCCTCGGCCGGGGGCTCGTGCGGCTCGAGGTACCCCAGGTGGGAGGCGAGGGCGACCCGGCCCAGGGCCGAGACGTCGAGCTCCAGGAGCCGCTCGTCCGACGGGACCAGGAGGCTGCCCGAGGCTCGCGCCTGAAGGTCCGGCCCCCGAACCAGGACCTTATGGAAGTCGATCCGCCGCGGCCCGAACCGGGCCCGCGCCGAGAAGCTGAGCGCATAGGGCTTGCCCTCCGGCAGGATCACCTCCGCCTCCTGGGCGACCACCAGGCCTTCGAGCTCGATCCCACCGCCCTCGACCTGCTCCCCCTGGAGCCGCGCGAAGACCGAGCTCGCCCGGAAGTCGAGCGGCACCTCGAGCTCGTTGAACCGGAACCGGCCCTCCCGGACGGTGATCGCCCCCAACCGAATCTCCACCCGCCGCCGCCCCTCCTCGTCGCGGCCGAAGCGCGGCAGGTTGTTGGTGCCGTCCTCGCGCACCTCGATGTAGACCTCCGGACCCTGGAGGTGGATGCGCTCGACGTCCAGCACCGCCTGGCCCGGGCGCAGCCAGTTCTCGAGCCTGAGGTCGAGCCTGAGCTCGGGCACACGGGCGAAGGCCGGCGCCCCGGGCTCGGGGCCCGGGATCACCAGGTCCTCCACCTCCACCGTCAGCGGGAAGAGGGTCCAGCGGACCCCCCCGACCTCGATGTCGCGGCCGAAGTACTCACCCAGGCGCGCACCCAGCAGGCGGGTGGCTCGCTCGTGGGCGCCGTCGCTCTGGAGCCAAAAGTAGGCGCCGGTCGCGAGCAGGAGCCCGAGCACGAAGAGGTAGATCGGTCCCCGGAGGAGGCAGCCGCAACCGCGGCGCCGGCGCCGCCCGGCGGAGCCGGCGCCCTCGCCTCGCTCCAGGCCGTTCGCCGGGACCTCCCCCTGCCCTGCCTCGACCCGCACATCCGTCCCCCCGTCCCCCGGTTGGGGTCCATCGGCGCGCTCCTCCTCGATCAACCGCGTCCCTCCTCGGACTCGGGATCGTCGAAGGTCCCGGGCTCGCCCGAGAGACCGCCCCACCGCAGCTTGCCCCGCAGGCTGTCGAAGAAGGTGCGACCGGAGACTTTGACCAGGCGCACGGAGCGCGCCGAGCGGGCGACCGAGATCCGGTCCCGGTAGCCCATGGTGGCGCCCTCCTGGCCGTCCAAGGTCAGGTAGACCTCCTCGCGCGGGGTCTCGAGGACCACCTGGATCCGCTCGTCGTCGGGAATGACTACCGGGCGCTGCGACAGGGTGTGGGGGCAAATCGGGGTGAGCACCGCCACCGGCAGGAGCGGGTAGATGATCGGGCCGTCGGCCGACAGGTTGTAGGCAGTCGAGCCGGTGGGCGTCGAGATGATCAGGCCGTCGGCCCGGTAGCGGGCGACCGAGAGGCCGTTGACCGACACGTCGAGCTCGATGATCCGGGCGAGCGCGCTCTTGGCGATCACGGCGTCGTTGAGCGCCCGATAGGAGCTCGTCCCGCCGCCCGAGCGCTCGAGCTCGATGTCGAGCTGGGCCCGCTCCTCCAGCCGGTACTCGCCGGCGAGGACCTTGACCAGGTTCGGGTAGAGCTCGCCCCGGCCGACCTCGGTCAGGAAGCCGAGGTGGCCCAGATTGACCCCGAGGATCGGGATCTCCTCGCGCAGGCTCCTGGCCACCGAGAGCATGGTCCCGTCGCCGCCCAGGACGACCACCAGGTCGTAGGACGCGGCGGGGTCGAAGGCTTCGACGCCTGGCGGCCGGTGGCCCCGGCGCGCCGCCGCGTCGAGCGCCACCGCCATGCCGCGCCGCCCCAGCCAGTCGGCGAGCTCGTGGGCGGTCCGGCTGGCCTCCCGGCTGCTCGCCTTGGCCACGACGGCGACGCGGTGGAAGTCGCTCATGCGGCAACCCGGTAGAGAGCGAAAGCTTCGCGGTTGCCGTTCACCCCCGCCACCTCCGAGTCGACCACGGCGGCGAGCTCCAGCCCGAGGCCCGCGATCGCCGCAGCGGTTTCGCCGATCACGCGGCGGCGGACCTCCTCGTCCCGGACGACCCCACCCTTGCCCACCTGGCCGCGGCCGGCTTCGAACTGAGGCTTGATCAGGACCAGGAGCTCACCGGCGGGGGCGAGGTGGGCGACGAGGGCCGGCACGACCTTGGCCAGAGAGATGAACGAGACGTCGACGGTCACGAGACCCACCGGCTCCGGGAGGGCGTCGGGGGCGAGATAGCGCGCGTTGATCCGCTCCATGACGACCACTCGGGCGTCGGTTCGGAGCCGGAAGTCGAGCTGGCCGTAGCCAACGTCGAGGGCGTAGACCCGGGCTGCCCCGCGCTGGAGCAGGCAGTCGGTGAAGCCGCCGGTCGAGGCTCCGACGTCGAGACAGACCCTGCCGCCCGGGTCGACCCCCAGCGCGTCGAGCGCCGCATCGAGCTTGCGGCCACCCCTCGAGACGTACGGCTCGGACCGTTCGATCACCGCCACCGCCGCCGACTCCGCCACCTGGGTGCCGGGCTTGTCCACGCGCCGGCGGTCCACCTCCACCGACCCCGCCATCACCGCGCGCCGCGCCCGCTCCCGGCTCGGGAAGAGGCCCCGCTGGACGAGGAGATGGTCGAGTCGCACGGCTGCTCCGGAGCTCGGGTACCTACGCGGTCCTCGCGGTCGGGCCGCGGGCGTCGCGTTAGCCGGTCCGCGCCTCAGTCGGTCGGACCCTCGCGCCCGATCACGGTCCCGGGGAGGGCCTCGTCGATCAGCATGATCGGGATGTCGGAGACGATCGGGTAGAGCAGGCCCGACTGGGCGCAGTAGAGGCCCTCCTCGACCACCGGCTCCTCGTCGCGGAAGTGCTC
>DATKCC010000282.1:0-2022 GCA_035513375.1 Thermoanaerobaculia bacterium
GAGGCGATCCTCGCCGGCGGCTCGAGCGGCGCCGCCCTCTGGGCGGTGCGGCAGGTGGCCGAGCGCCTCGACCGCCCGGCGCGGATCGTCACCCTCTTCCCCGACTCCGGCTACCGCTACCTCTCGACGGTCTACAACGACGACTGGATGCGGGCGCGGGGGTTCCTGCCCTGAGCTCGGGTCACGCGGGCAGGTGGTAGAGCATCCAGTAGACGACGACGCCGGTGACCGAGACGTAGAGCCAGATCGGCAGAGTCCAGCGGGCGATGGCGCGGTGGCGGGCGAAGCGGCCCCGGAGGGCTCGCGAGAGGGTGACGGCGGCGAGGAACGGGACGGCGGCGGCGAGGACGGTGTGGGTGAGGAGGACGGTGAAGTAGACCGTCCGGATGGCGCCCGTTCCCTGGAAGCGGACCGAGCCGACCTGGGAGTGGTAGAAAAGGTACGACATCAGGAACGCCGCAGAGCAGGTGAGGGCCGCGAGCATCGCCGCCCGATGCAGCCGCATCCGCCCGCGGCGGATCAGCATCCAGCCGACGACGAGGAAACCCGCGGCGACGCCGTTGAGGGTCGCGTTGAGGGTCGGCAGGCTCTCGAGCGACGGCATCGGGGGCTCCGGAGGGTCAGGCGGTGCCGGCCCCGGGTCCGTGCTTCTCGCGGAGCTCGGCGAAAAGCTCGCGGACGGGCTCGAGGCCGTAGTCGCGGAAGTTCGCCGGGTTCTCCCAGAACTCCCCGAGGCCCCGCGCGCCCCAGCGCTCGTAGGCCGCCACCTTGAGGATGAGCTGGAGCTTGTCGCACGCCTTGACCAGGCGCGCCTCGGGGCTCTCGGCCGCCCGGTACTCGGACAGCAGCTCCCCGGCGCGGCCCGCGAGCGGCCCCAGGACCTCCTCGAAGACGCCGCGCTCGGCGGCCTCCTTCGCCCCCTCGGCGTAGTAGCGGGCCGCGACCCAGGGGATGTCGCCGGTGCGCACCTCGGCCAGGTCGTGGACCAGTGCGAGCTCGAGCGCTCGCGCGAGGTCGAGCCCCGGGAGACGGTCGCCGAGCGCCCAGACCAGGAAGGCCACGTGCCAGGCGTGCTCGGCGACCGACTCGGGCTCCGCCACGCCGCGGAGCACGAATCCCATCCGCGGCACCCGGTCCAGGGTCTGGAGCTCGAGCAGGAGCTCGAGGAGGGTGTCGTTGCGCTTCACGGCTTACTTTCCGGGGACCCCGAGGAGACCCCGGGTGTCGTAGTCGGCCAGGGTGAGAACCACCAGGAAGGCCAGCCAGAGGACGGAGCCCACCACCACCAGCCGGGTGAGCGGGGTCGAGTGGCGCACGTGCATGAAGAACCAGACGACCAGGCTGGCCTTGACCACAGCGATCGCCATCGCCAGGACGTCGTTGATGAAGGTCATGCCGGTCGCGACGCCGAGGTCGAAGGCGGCCGCGAGCACGGTCAGGACCGTGAAGACCATCAGGCCGAGGAAGACGGCGACGTAGGTGCGGACGGGCTCGACGTGGACGGACATGGTTGGGGCCATCTCGCTACCCTTTCACGTGAAATCCAATCAGATAGAGCAGCGGGAACAAGAAAATCCAAATGATGTCGACGAAGTGCCAGTAGAGGCCCACCACCTCGACCGGGTTGTGGTAGTCGGCGTCGAAGCGCCCCTTCCACGCCGGGATCATGAGCCAGGCCACGAGCCCCGCGCCGACCACCATGTGGGCCGCGTGGAGGCCGGTCATGCCGAAGTAGAGGTTGAAGAACATTTCGGCGTGGCGCGGGTCGGCGTCGCCCTGGAATTCGAAGCGGGGGCCGGGCACGAGGTGGTGCTCGAACTTCTCCTGGTACTCGACCGCCTTGATCCCCAGGAACCCGAGGCCGAAGGTGAGGGTCAGGAGCAGGAACAGCACGGTCGCCTTCCTGCGGGCGAGCTGGGCCGAGCGGACGGCCAGGGCCATGGTCAGGGAGCTCGCGATCAGGATCACGGTGTTGACGCCGCCCAGCCAGACGTTGAGCTCGTGGCTCGCCAGGGCGAAATC
>DATKCC010000283.1:0-2507 GCA_035513375.1 Thermoanaerobaculia bacterium
CGCCTCGACGGCGTACCCCACCGGGTCCTCGGGGTGATGCCGGAGGGGTTCGCCTTCCCGACCCCCGAGGTCGAGGTCTGGAAGCCGTTCGCGCCCACCCCCGAGCAGCGCGCGGACGAAGCCCGCGGCTTCGAGTACTGCTCGATGGTCGCCCGCCTCGCGCCGGGGGCGACGATCGAGCAGGCCCAGCAGCAGGTCGACGCGATCCACGCCGCGAACGCCGAGCGCATCCCCGAGGCCCGGGAGTTCTGGAAGGCGAGCGGCTTCGGCGGCATGGTGGTCGACCTGCGGGAGGACCGCTACGGCGACCTCGAGCCGATGCTCCTGCTGATCCAGGGCGTGGTCGGCCTGGTCCTTCTGATCGCCTGCTTCAACGTCGCGAATCTCCTCCTGGCCCGGCTCTCCACGCGGCACAAGGAGCTCGCGATCCGGACCGCCCTCGGCGCCGGTCCCGGGCGGCTGGCCCGCCAGCTCCTCGCCGAGAGCCTGGCCCTGGCGCTCGCAGGCGGCGCGGCCGGCGTGGGCGTCGGCGCCCTCGGCGTCAAGCTCGTCTCCTGGCTGGGCCTCGAGTCCGCCACCCGCGGCCTCGACATCGGGCTCGACGGCACGGTCCTCGCCTTCACCCTGGGGCTCGCGGTCGCGACCGGCGTGCTGTTCGGCCTCTTCCCGGTCCTGGCGGTGCTCCGGCGCGACCCCGCGGGCACGCTCAAGGAGGAGGGGCGCGGGCAGGGCGGAGGCCGGCGGGCGGCCCTGGTGCGCCAGGGCCTGGTGGTGGTGGAGGTCGCGATGGCGCTGGTGCTCCTGGTCGGCGCCGGCCTCCTGGTCCGGACGATCGCCGCCCTGGCCGCCGAGGACCCGGGCTTCTCGACCGAGAGCCTGCTCCTCGCCCAGGTCGACCTGCCCGAGGCGCGCTACGCCGAGCCCCACCAGATCGCGGCCTTCTACGACCGGGCGCTCGAGCGCCTCCGGGCACTGCCCGGGGTCGCGACGGCGAGCGTGATCTCCGCCGCGCCGTTCTCCGGCAGCTCGTCCTCCGGCTCCTACTCGATCGAGGGCTACAGCCCGGCTGCCGGCGAGTCGGCGCCGCACTCGCTCATCCGCACCGTCGACGAGGACTACTTCGACGCCATGGGGATCACCCTGCTCGCCGGTCGCGGCTTCGGCTCGGCGGACACCGCCGAGGCGCCGGTAGTGGCGGTCGTCGACCGGCTCCTGGCCGACAAGTACTTCCCCCGGAAGGACCCGCTCGCCGGGCGGCTCCGCCGGGGCGGCGATGACAGCCCGTGGATCCCGATCGTCGGGGTTGTCGAGCCGGTCAAGGTCTACGATCTCGAGCGCGAGCTGGTCAAGGAGACGATCTACGTCAGCTACCGCCAGATGCCCCGGACCGGGATGACCTTCGTCCTCAAGACCCCGGGCGACCCCGAGGCGCTCACCGAGCCGCTGCGGCAGGCGATCCTGGCAGTCGACCCGGAGCAGCCCGTCTTCAACGTCACGACCATGGAGCGCCAGATCCGGGAGAGCCTGGTCACCCGCCGGGTCTCGATGGTCCTGCTGGTCGCCTTCGCCGCGCTCGCCGTCGTGCTCGCCGCGGTCGGGGTCTATGGGGTGCTGGCCTTCTCGGTCACCCAGCGCCACCGGGAGATCGGCACTCGCATGGCGCTCGGCGCGGCCCCGCGGGACGTCCTCCGGCTGGTCGTCGGGCAAGGTCTCGGGATGACCGGCATCGGCGTCGCCCTGGGGCTCGTCGGGGCCCTCCTGCTCGCCCGGTTCGCCTCGGCGCTCCTCTTCGGCGTCGCCCCCTGGGACCCGGCGACCCTGGCCGCGGTCACGGCCGGCCTGCTCCTCGTCGCCGCCCTGGCCTGCTTCCGCCCGGCCTGGCGGGCGGCGGCGGTCGACCCGATGGCGGCGCTGCGGCAGGAGTGAGGTCCTGGCCCGCGCCGCGAAGGCAGGTCGGCTCCTGGTGACCCATGACGCCAAGACGATGCCCGGAGAGTTCGGGTGGATCATTCAGGCGAAGGAAAGCCCAGGATCGATCGTCATCCCCCAACACCTGTCGATCTCCAAGGCGGCGGAATAGCTCGTCCTGATCTGGGCCCGCGACCGAGGCGCAGGAGTGGATCAACCCCATCTGCTGGCTGCCGCTCTGACCGGCAACGGATGCGTCACCGCGATCACCCGGGCGGGAACCCGTCGCGGTCGAAGAGGCCGGGGAGGTCCGAGGAACCGGGAGTGGCGGCCTCGAGGACGTAGTGGCGGGTCACGCCCGTCGCGAGCTGCTCGATCCAGACCTCGATGCGGGAGGTGGAGAAGCGGATCAGCGTAGGCCAGAGGCGGCCGTTGGGCTTGGGGCCGACGATCCGGACGAACAGCTCCGCGCGAGCCGGGAGGGCGCCCGAGACGCAGAGGGTTTCCGGGATGCAGGGCTCGGCGCGGACCGGCACCGGGGCGCCCCCGCCGGCCGTGATCTCCACCCGGAAGCGGAAGCCCGGGATCTCGGGGGTGGT